>JAAEPI010000253.1 GCA_024232835.1 Cytophagales bacterium | reverse complement strand
ATCTTGCTGCTGAAAGCATTCAGGCAGGGTTGGAAAGCGGTGATATTCAGTTTGTAAGTTATGCGATGTTATGGCAGTCATGCAACAATTACTACCAGGGAATGACGTTGCCCGATTTCATCCGGGAGTTACACCATTTTTCGCACTTTGTTCATAAAGCCAAAGATCAACTCTCCATAGCAGTCGTTTTAGCAGAGACATTCGCTCTTGTTGATATATTGGGACCGGAGGACAATGCCTGGCTGCCTGTTTCCATAGATGAACTTAATGAAGAGCAGTATGTGAAAGATTGCCTCGAACAAGAGGCATTCCTGCCGCTGTGTTTATATTATATTTTTAAGCTCCAGACTTCCTACGTGCTGAATGACTATAAAAAGGCCAATGAATTTGCGACACAAGCGGACGAACTCCTTGGGCATATTTTCCTGGCTCTTTCCGTGGCGGAACATAATTTTTACAGTTCGCTGACACTGGCTGCATTGTATCCTGAAGCTTCGGAAGAAGAACAAAGAACATATCTGCAACAATTGGACTCCAATCAAAAACAAATGAAAATATGGGTCGATAATTGTCCTGAGAACTTTTTAAACATGTACCTTTTAGTTGAAGCTGAAATTGCCCGAATAAAGGGGAACGATCCGGAAGCAATGGATCTGTATGATCAGGCTATTGCATCGGCTCATGAAGAGGGATTTATCCAAAATGAAGCCATTGCCAATGAATTATGCGCCGGATTTTGGATGGGAAAAAAGAAGGAGGAATTCTCCGGACTCTATATGGTAAAAGCACATCATTGCTATCATAAATGGGGTGCCAGGAAAAAAGCAGGGGATCTCGAGGAAAAATATCCCCAATTTATCTCTCGTTCAGGATACGACCCACTTCGTACAATTTCCTCAACTAATGGATTGGATCTCAGTACGGTCATTAAAGCTTCCCAGGCGATCTCCAGGGAAATCGGTATGAAATCATTGCTCTCTCGGATAATGACAATCATGATCCAAAACGCCGGTGCCCAAAAAGGTATTCTATTCCTGAATCAGGAGAATGAATTAATAATTAAAGCCATAGCTTCAGGCCCTGATGATATTGAGATTTTACCTTTCAAACCAATTGAAAACTGCAAGGAACTTCCAGAGGCTATTGTGCGCTATGTCTTTCGCACCGGGGAGGACGTAATCCTTCACGACGCACAAGAGGATGTCAAGTTTTCCAAAGATGCCTATATTATTGAAAACCAACCAAAATCGATCCTCAGTATGCCTATTCGGTATCACAATGAGATTGCCGGAGTATTATACTTAGAAAATAATTTGGTAAAAAAAACTTTTGCAGAGGATCGTATTTTTTTACTAAATTTTCTTCTGTCTCAGGCCGCCATTTCTTTGGAAAACGCCAGGTTTTTTGAAGAAAAACAGAAGTATGCAGAAAAATTAACTGAAGAAATTGCTGAGCGTAAGAAAGCAGGTGAGGTAATCCAGAAATCAAACTCATTACTATCTTCCATCATCGAGAGTCCCAAAAATATCATCATGTTTGCTTTGGATACAAATTACAAGTATTTGAGTTTTAACGAGGCACATGTGCAAGAAATGAAGAAGGTGTATGGTGTCGATATTGAGATTGGGCAATATATCATGGCGTATATCCCAAGGGAAGACGACCGCCTGAAAGCAGAAACAAATTACAAACGCGTTTTGAGAGGTGAGCGATTTGTTGAGATCCAGAAATATGGAGAAGCCGATAATCGATTTTGGTATGAATTGATCTTTAATCCGATTGTTAACACTTTAGATCAAGTAACGGGATTCACGGTCTTTGTTACTGATATCTCCGAGCGCAAAAAAGCTGAAAAAGAAATCAAGACATCACTCAAAGAAAAAGAAGTGCTTCTGCAAGAAGTCCACCATCGAGTTAAAAATAATATGCAGCTTATTATTAGCATCCTGAGTCTCCAGGGGCAACAAACCAATAAAACTGATGCTGGATCACTCGAAGAGATAATAGCCCGTATTAGAATATTTGGAGACATTCATCGCAGATTGTATCAACAGGAAGATATATCCAGGATAAATTTTGTTCAACATCTTAAAGAAAACCTGCAGGATTCAATCAAAGCTTATAATATCGATTCGAAAAACATCGATATAGAAGTTGACATCGCAAATCCGAATTTTGAATTAGATCAGGCCGTACCATGTGGACTTTTAATGAATGAACTCATATCCAACTCCCTTAAACATGCTTTTATTGACCAAGGGACAATAAGTATTTCAATCACGCATGACTCAGACGGAGAACTTGAAGAAATAGTCTATTCTGATACAGGCAAAGGTATAGACACTTCAGTTGAAGGATTTGGTACAAAAATTATCCGCGCATTAGCACAGCAGCTTGATATGTCTGTTCATATCTCTGTAAAAGATGGAACACGGTTTGATTTCATAAGAAAAGATATTGATCATATTATTGAAAAACCAACTGGCGCAATACTTTATGTCGAAGATGAAATAATAATTGCAATGGATAAAATTAGCGAAAACAGGCAGTGTGCCCACCAGGGAACTATCAAACCCACGGCAGTTGAGGAAAACATTGCATCGGTAT
>JAAEPI010000252.1 GCA_024232835.1 Cytophagales bacterium | reverse complement strand
TCATGAGGTTGAAGGACCTCATGCCTTAATTGGCTCTAATCTTGCCAAGAAATTTGGAGAATCATATAGAGTTGTACATGCTATTGCCGCTCATCATGAAGATGTTCCTCCGAGTTCCGTATATGCGTTACTGGTGCAATCGTCCGATAGCCTATCAGGAGCAAGACCCGGCGCACGTCGCGAAATGCTGGAAAATTATATTAAGCGCCTTGAAGACCTAGAAAAAATAGCTAATTCATTCAATGGCGTTGCAAATACTTATGCCATTCAGGCCGGACGCGAACTTCGTGTTATCGTGGAAAGTTCAATCATTTCAGATGAAGAGGCGATATTATTGAGCCGGGACGTTGTCAAAAAAATTGAGGAAGCCTTAACCTTTCCCGGACAAATAAGTGTAACCGTGATAAGAGAAACACGAGCTGTTGAATATGCAAACAAATAGTGGCCTTCTGAAGATTTGAATAAAACACAATTTTAGCATGTTTCTGAATTTTGGGATTTATTTGAAGGCAT
>JAAEPI010000251.1 GCA_024232835.1 Cytophagales bacterium | reverse complement strand
TTTTGGTGAATGTCGTGAACGTAACACTTTTCGCTAAAAGTACGACTGTGATTTTTTGTAGAATTTCTAAGGATGGTCAACAGTCAAATCCCTAAGAATAGGTTTCTATTTCACGAACTCCCGATGTGACAGAAAAAATCTCTTTTCATTGTCAATACGTTAGGATATGATTCTTCTCTGCGAATCCAGCACGATTCTCATTTACTCCAATAACAGAGGAGAAAGCATGCCTGCCAAATGGCCGAAAGAGATACAATTTAAAGAAATGACACTGTATGTGCAGGAAAAAACGTGTAGACAGTGTGGAAGTGACGTAGTCATTTGTAGTCATCGAGAGCATTGCGTGTACACGTTCGATGGAGCTGTGAAACTCATCTGTAAACAGGCACACTGTTCTAACAAGACCTGTGCGTCCCGGTCAAGATTGATTAATCCGGAAGCAGAGCGCACCATCACTCTGCCACGATGGCGGATTGATTGGACGCTGTTTACGTGGATGGGATTTCGACGGCTGAAAAGACATTGGTCAATCCCACAAATCCAGCATGAATTGCTTGACACCTACCACATCAGGCTGTCTGATGACGCCATTACCGAGTATGTGAGAAAGTACCAGGTCATGGTGGCGGCCAGACATCAGGATATTGAGCGATGGCGAGAGGAATACAAGGAATCTGACGGCGTGATCCTCGCGATTGACGGGCTACAACCAGAAAAGGGGCATGAAACGTTGTATGTGATTCGTGAAGTCCAACACCAGCGCGTCTGGTTTGCGGAGCCTCTGCTGTCAAGCTCCTATGCCGAAATTCGGAAAGTGATTCAACGGGCGACGCACTTAGCCCAGCAACTCAAGACACCGATTCTTGGGTGGATTTCAGATAAACAAGAGGCCTTTGTGACGCTCATTGCGGAAGAATGTCCGAATGTGCCTCATCGGTACTGTCGCAATCATTTTATGCGGGATCTTGCCACACCGGTTCTTGAAAAAGATAGTCATGCGAAAGTCCAGATGCGCAGAAAAGTCAGAGGACTTCGCACCATTGAGAAAGAGACGTTAGCCGCGTTGGATCAGGTCCATCCTGACGATGAGGGACTCACTCATGCCCATCAGCACTATGCTGCAGCGATTGTCCTGGACTATTGTGCCGCCATTCGAGGAATTTTGAATGATAATCATGGTGGTCCATTACGACCACCTGGTCTGCGAATGGCTGAGGCGCTTGAAGACGTCTCCCTCTCGATTGGACGGAATCTCCACTACCGAAACACCCCGATCAACTCACGTCTGAAACGCCTGTATGAGGGTATTCAACGAGGACTCGCGATTTATGACCAGGAGAAGCGCCAGATTGTCACGTACGTGACGCATATGACACAGGTCTTCGAAACATTGAATGCAGAACATGGCCCCCTCAATACCAGATTGTCCACATTTAGGAAACTCACGCAACAATTCACCCAGACGAATGACCCAATCACAAACCATATGAGTAAGATTATGACCAGTTTTGAGATCGGCCTGTTCATCGGAAGTGATAAGGTGGAGATTCCGGACGACAATCTTGAGTTAGAACGATGGTTCAAAAAGCCAAAAGGGCATGAAAGGCGGATTCATGGACGGAAGCACGTTGGGATGAGAATTGTCACTGAAGGGCCAACATTACTCCCCGCATTAGATGCGCATCTTGAATAAAATACCCCTTTCACGTATCAGGAATTGCTGCCATATGCCTCTGCGAAACCACCAAAATCACAAATTCGGTCAGTCAAGCACAAGCAAATCATGACAAAAGCCAGTTCTAAAAAAAACGACCTGACTTGTTGAAAGATTTAGAACGAAGATATCAGATTCTGTCAGAGTGGAAATTTTGAAAACCCTCTGATAGCAATAACAGTCTTTGCCATTTACCGTTATAGCGGGTCATTGTTTTGTTTTGACCTACACAATTATCAGCGGTCAGATGCACCCACTTTTCACCCAAACCATAGTTGGTAAAAAAATGATCTACAAGAGAAATGACTGTATTCGCATTCTTTTCAAGAAAGTCTTCTTCGTCAATCAGGTCGTTATATTGGCGTGGAATTCCTTCACTACATATTCCGAACAGTTGGGCTCTTCGGGGTATTTTAAAAAAAATAGGGCCAACTTGTTGCTCTTCAAAAGGGTACTGCAGTTGCTGGGCAAAGTCCCATGAATAATGCGACATCATATTTCTTGAGTTTGCCTTACTGGGCTTTGAATGAATCGCTTTTGTTCCAATTTTGCGATAATAGTCATGGGCAACTTGTGTATTTGCCTTATAGAAAAGCCTTTCTTTTTTGACGTGTTGTAAATGCTCAAGGGCTTCCTTATGGATTTGGGCCTGTTTTTGTTCTTTTTTTTCATCTAATGTCGCTGAAACTTGATTCAGACGCTTTTTAAACTCTTCACATGTCATGCAAAGATCACTTCTAGGGTCGTTAAATTTGACATATGGGAATTCTTCCTGCCAAATTTTTAGAAACGTTCGGTAAGCAATGGGAGATTGACCGCTCGCTTTCATACTCATTGCATAGTGCTGATGGACTGAATTGTAGTTCATAAGAGAGGGTAAAAGGATACGTAATTTCCCTTTGCCTTTCCTCACATCTCGACCAGGATCGGGTAACCCGTGAATGTGTGTAAAATTTGATAGAAACGACTTTACCTGCTCTTTATCAGCTTGTGTGTATGCATTTGAAGGGGTACGACCACTGTTGCCGTGTACCGGTAGAGCTATACGTTGTCCACTCACATAGCTCTTCAGTCGATCTAATCTCTTTGCAGTCTCTCCATAGTAAAATAAAAAAACTGCCTTGCACACTGGACGATCAAGACTAATTCGGTAATCAAACCTTTTTCTCTGTCGATTTTTCTTTGAACGGGCTGAAGTCGAATATTCTGAATGGGAGA
>JAAEPI010000250.1 GCA_024232835.1 Cytophagales bacterium | reverse complement strand
CGCTTTGAAAAAGCGTAAATTGGAATGATGAGCGAACATAGACTTAAGCGTCACAACAGAACTCTTCTACTCTATCATTTGTAAAATACAGGAAGCAAGTTAGCAATGAGGAAATAGGTGATAGTTTAGGAGAGATATGTATTGAGATATCTGAGCGATATGAAATTCAGTTTGTTGAGATTGGATACGAATCGGATCATGTGCACTTCTTGGTTCAGAGTGTGCCTAAGATGTTAGTATCAGATTTGGTGAGGAGTTTGAAAAGTATAACATCAAAGCAGCTATTTGTTATGCATCCTGAAATAAAAAGTCAAATTATGGGGAGGTAATTTTTGGACGAGTGGCTCTTATGCGAATACGGTAGGGCAGTATGGAAATGAGGAAGTAATTAAAATAGTATGTACAAAATCAGGGAAAGAAAACTAGCTATAAGAAATTACACTTTTAGCAGCTAAGATTGTTTAAAAAAAACACGACCCTTCGGGGCTCTGCCCCTCGGTAGTTCATTCAATTTCAATTCTCTCAAAATCGTCAGATGTTAGTTGAGTCCTTTTTTGCTTATTTTGTTGGCACTTTGCACTACCCGTGATCATGCTGCCAGTGCATAATTTGGATTTAAAAAGACATGCCAATTAACTTGTCTGCAGCTTTAAGTCAGTAATTAATATGTCTATCCGTGATTTCTTGATGGATATCAGCCAAGGTTACAAGTACTCCGGTCTCTTCTACGTCTCCAAAATCAGGATTACGAGCAGTACCAAAGGTCATCATGGTTGGAGAGAGGTTCATATAAATATTGATAAGGGGGGGGATCCACTCACCATGTTCCTTTAGAAGTTTGTACAATAGCTTGAACCCATCCATGTAAGACATATCCTTCTGGAAATTGGCTTTGAAAAGAACATCATCGAATCCGGCATAGAGATCGGGTTTCGGTTGGCATAGGTTCAGTTTGTTTGGGAAATAATGATCCATGAATGAAAGCAGAATGTCTCTAGCCACAGTATTGTAGTTTGTATACATCGTCACTTTTCCAAAGAAGTACTTCAACTCTGGATATAAGCCGACCAATGCCCCCAGACCATCCCAAATATTCATTAAAGCGAAGACGCCTTTTCTGTGGTTAATGGCAGGCTGATAATTTGGCTGCACCCAAGACCTGCCTAGTTCAATGGAATATGGCAGATATTCTTGTTTCATTTTTTCGGAAAAATCAAAGTAGTGGGCAGTCGAAAGGTCGTATTCTTCGGTTTCTTTATTGTACGCTCTTTCTCCACTAATAAAGCGATAGCCTCCAATGATCTCCTGATCTTCTGGGTTGTATACTATCAGTTGTTCATAGCATCGCTCACATTTATCCGCTTCATCCACATCCATTTCCAATCCAGTTCCACCACCTGCATACCGAAAAGACACTTCCCTTAATCTTCCGATCTCACACATGGTATGAGGAGAATTGTGATGATTGATTATGTAGATTTTATTGCCTGCTTTATTTGTGTCTTTTATGTACCGTCCGTCCTTCAACTCCTCTTCAATGAGGGGTCGCTCCACTGGAGGAATGATTTCCATTTGTTGTTTGTCCTTTTCCATTGGCTAGTTCAAACCTCCCTTAGTTTATAAACTTCTTTTTTTACCTCCTGCGCCCATTCTTTATCTGATTTACTCTTTGTAAAGCTATCCGGCGAGATTGGGCTACCAATCACAATGTTAATCCGGGTGTTCCTCTGTTTGAACAATTCGTCCACCAGATAGAACATTTCGATATTCAATTTAATGCCAAAAAACTTTCTAAGGTTCGCCAAGCGATAAAAACGATTGGTTAGTCTGCCTTCCATGTGTACAGGGATGACCATTTTATTATATTTCTTGGCTTTCGAAACGAAGGTTTTCTTCCAGTCTAAATCCTCAATCCTATCTTTGATTTTTCTACTAACCAGACCTGCAGGAAAAATGAAAGTAGCCGTGCCTGTAGCAAATTGCTCTTCCACTTGGTGAAGAGAGGGTAGCGCATTTTTACCAACTTTATTTACACCAATAAATCGATCCCTGAGCATCTCCACATGCATCAACAGATCATTTACGATGAATTTGATGTCTGGCCTGATATCTCTGAGTAAATGAATGATGGCAATTGCATCTAAACCACCGAGCGGATGATTGCTGACAAAAATGCAGCTTTGATCTACAGGTGGGATATTCTCAGTGCCTTTTATATTAAGCTTAAGATGCAACAATTCTATAGCCCCGGCAGAAAACGCAAACGAATCATCACCATCATGCTTTGTTATAAATTCATTCACTTCATCCTCATGGATGACGCGCTTAAGCCAAGAAATAACAAATTCAGGAAGCCATTTGGCCAACTTTTTATTCTTGCTGATAATGAGCTTTTTTACGTCTATTAATTTTCCTGTTGGCATTTTAGAGGGTCAGTCAGCAATTGATTAGCTACTGAAACTAGAATTTCGAGAAACGCTAAATCGTTTCAATTTCAAATATACTTCTAAAACAATTTGGATCGATTGAGATATTTATGCTTACCAACAGGTAAACTGAAGAGAAAGAGGCATACTTTGAGCAGGTGCCTGTGGTCCTGTGCCTGTCGTGTGACAGGGATGATTAGCCTATGGCTAACATGAAAAATGCAGAAGGCGCAATTCAAAAAGCAAGGAAAATCATCAATTCATCTTGGAATGCATCAGCTTTAAAACCTAAAATTTCAGCAGGCCCTACTTACCGACCCCTGAAATATCAGATTTGATGATTATCCCTTCTTCGGTATATGCTCTAGCGTGATTGTACCATGTACTTTCAGCCGCATACTTTTCTTTGAAATCCAAATCTTGAATCAAACCTGTTTTTGGTTTCATTGAATCCCACCAGGTAAGAGAATATTGAAGTATATCATATCCCTTCAGTAATGTTGGATACTGTAAGCATTGTGCTAGTAAATGTGAGATTGTAACTTTCAGATTGATAATGATCAACTGAGATAGTTAGCCAATATGAACAAACTTGATTTCTCCTCACCATGGGTCGAACTATTTTTAACAATTTGCTGAAAAGGGATGCCAAACATGGCCCTGCTGCTTACAACTATGGCCATAGATCAAGTGCCTAAATCAATAGGGTTATACACGTTGTGCTTACAAAAACTAACTACCAATTTGCTGATTGAGTGTTGATGGCAGACAATGGCTATCTCCCCTCATCCATACAATTGGACATGTGCCATTCGGCAAATATTATATTGGAAACTCCCGTGAGATTAATTCAAAAAAACTATAAAAAACAAGATTTGATATTTCGAAAGACTAGGAAAAGAGTAGAAACTCTCTTCTCACAACTCTGTGATTAATTTATGATTCGCAGAAATTACGCCAAGTTATTTCAAGGTTTTAAGACTAGAGTACTTTCCAAAATTACTGCTCCAACTTTGATACAATTTATCAATAAATTTGATTTCAACATGCCAATCAATAACCTGAAAGCTGCTATCACTCGATTAGCACAACAGGAAAATAGAGGTCTTCCTTAATGAACCGGATTGCCGTTCTCAATAGTTGCAAAAGAAGTGAGCCGTTATTATTCTTATTGTAGTAAATTACCAAGTATAATTAGGACAATACTTATTCACATCACACTAATTGTAAAATAACGTTATGACACCAAATATTATCAGGAGGATTTGGTTTCTCCTTCTCTCTGTCATTGCAATAGATACAATAGCCGTAACTGATCCAACGGATTCAACAAAAAATATTTCAAGAGTATCAGACAATACACACCTTATATTGGATGATGACATTGAGCTAGGCAGTCTCAGATCCTTTGAATCACTTAATACTTCAGTAGACTTATTTGATTTTGACCAAGACCTGATGATTCCGTCAAACTATGAGGATACTACTGTATCAGCAGCAATTTCAGCATTTAGAGCCAGAGCACAAGCCCTTTTTGCGGAAGTGGAGAATGCCCGTCGATATGTTGATTTTCTAGATGAGACAAGTCTATTGGAGTTGCCAGTAGGGATCAAAAAGACTATTGGAAATATTGACTACTCTATTCTTGTTGACAGCATGGTACTAACCCCGACTCATGCTTATCTCACAGCTTACATGGTATTCACACTTCCATCAAGTGGTCGCACGATTGCCTTTCGAGGATCTGGTTTGAAATTTTCTAAAAAGGGAGGAATTGATCCTGATGCCAAACTCCAGCTTTTGGGTGATTATGCCATTCCTTTTAATGAAGAAACACTTCTTGTCCTCAAGGGAGAGGGTAACACATTTGTAGAATTCGATTGTGATGGCTTTCGTTCCATGGGAATTGAGGCGGATGTTCTTTTTTCCAGAGATGTTTTTCTGCCAGACACGCCATCGGGTGAGGCTGGTACTGGCCGTGTACAAAGTAGGTTTAGCACAGTTCTTACCGATTGGAATAATTTTTTAGTAGAACTGACCATGCCGGATTTTCAAATCAAGGGAATGGAGGGTGTGGGGTTTTCAGTCAATGGAGCAGTCTTTGATTTTTCAGACTATAGAAACAGCGCCTCGATGAGGTTCCCATCAAATTATTTGGCTACCGGTGGAATCAGTGATAATTCAGAACTTTGGCGTGGTTTTTACTTGCGCGATATAGTGGTGTCTCTGCCACCACAATTCAACAAAAAGGGTGCAAACACACGAACTACTTTTTCAGGTAAGGATTTAATCATTGACAAAAGTGGGTTCACAGGTCATTTGGAAGCTGAGAATCTGATTCAGCGTTCTGAGGGAGATATTGATGGCTGGGCCTTTTCACTTTCCCAAATCAGCTTGGATTTTGAGTCTAGCCAGTTAGCGGCCGGAGGGTTTCAAGGAGATATTGTTATTCCAGTTTCTAAAGAGAATCAACCATTTGAATACTCTGCGCTTATCTATCCCGGATCTGAGTACGTATTCAGTGTGTCGAATCCTGAAACTCTGGATTTTGATATTTTCCAAACAAGCGAAGTGGTGTTGTTTCCAAACTCATCTATTGAAATAAAGATAAGTGATGGAAAGTTTTTACCAAAAGCTAATCTCTACGGTACCATGGACATTGGAGGAGGCGATGTAACCCTTGCTGATATTCAGTTTGAAAACTTGCAGATTCAATCAGTTAAGCCTTACCTCAAAGCAGATTATTTTTCTTTTGGTTCGGAGGCCGCAGAGCAAGCCATGTCGGGATTCCCAGTTCAAATAACCAACGTTGGTTTACGAAATATTTCTGATACAAAAACGGGACTGGATGTTGATGTGCTTCTTAACGTAACTGAAACCTTTTCGGGAGAAAGCGGCCTTACTTTCGTCGGAGAAAGAACGATAGATGAAAGACCGAAATGGAATTTCAAAAGGCTTGATGTAAATGATGTCAGCCTGGATATAAAAACGGCAGCATTTGATTTTTATGGACATCTGGCCGTCTACAAAGAAGATGCTGTGTATGGGGATGGATTCAATGGATCTCTCAGTGCAAATTTTAAAAAAATAAGCATTCAAGTTGATGCTCAGGCCATATTTGGGAATGTAGACGGATATCGATACTGGTATGTGGATGCAGCAGCAAGCTTTGGAAAAGGTATCCCTGTGTCTCCAGGCATAGAAATTACCGGTTTTGGAGGTGGAGCTTATTACGGAATGGGGATAGGATCGAGTGGTGATGGTTCTGATCTTGGACGTACCCAATCTGGCATAACCTATATTCCAAAAGAAAATTATGGGTTGGGCTTCAAGGCATCCGTAGAATTTGCATCAGCATCCGGCACTTCCTTCAATGGTGATGCAGCGCTTGAAATGGCCTTTTATAAAGGAGGTGGGTTGAGATATATTTCATTCAAAGGAAATGCATATTTTATGACACCACCTGCGTCGGGAGCATTGGCCAAGATTCAGGAGAAAGCTCAAAAACTTGGAGATGCCGTTGCTAAATTAGAGCAACAGGCGGGGGCCGCCGGGGCACTTATTTGTGAAACCAATGCTGATGATCAGACATTGACGAATATCTATGGAGAGATAGGTGAGGTATCTGGCGAAGAGGGAGCCATTTCTGCACATGTCTTTATTTCGATGGATTTTGAGAATCAGGTGTTGCATGGAAATTTCGAAGTATATATAAATGTATCAGGTGGCATCATTCAGGGTATTGGAAATGGTGGTCGTGCCGGATGGGCAGTTCTTCACTTTGCTCCCGATGACTGGTACATATACATCGGTACGCCAAATGATAGGCTTGGTGTAAAGCTGGGTGTGGGACCAATTTCTGCAGAAGCCAATGGATATTTTATGGTTGGCACATCTATTCCAGGGAGTCCTCCACCTCCCGAGGAAGTCTCAAGTATTCTAGGGGGTATGGATTTGGATTATATGGACGATCTGAACGAACTGGGTAATGGTTCAGGGTTTGCATTTGGAGCAGCTTTCAAAGTGGATACTGGCGATATGCGATTTCTGATGTTTTATGCTCGGTTCAAGGCAGGCGCAGGGTTTGACATTATGCTAAAGGACTATGGGGATTCAAAATGTGCTGGCTCAAATAAACCATTAGGAATAAATGGCTGGTATGCCAATGGGCAGGCCTACGCTTATTTTGAAGGTAAAGTGGGAATACGAGTGAAAATTTTTGGCAAGAAGAAGAGTATCGATATTCTTAATATTGGTGCTGCTGCAATACTTCAGGCCAAGCTACCCAATCCTTTCTGGATGCGTGGAGTGGTTGGGGGCAAATTCAGCGTGCTTGGTGGCCTAGTTAAAGGACAATGTAAGTTCCAGGTGACTCTGGGTGAAGATTGCGAACTACAAGTGGAAGGCAGTGTTCTGGAAAACCTAACGGTCATTGCAGATGTGACCCCACGGGATGGAGAATCAGATGTGAACGTTTTTGCTACACCACAAGCCGTATTCAATTTGCAGGTGGAAAAGGAATTTGAAATGATGGATGTTGATGATAAGCTGAAGCGTTTTCGAATCAAGCTGGATCATTTTAAGCTAATGGAAGAATCTCGTTCAATTGCTGGAGAATTAGAATGGAATGCAGACCATGATGTGCTCGCCTTTAATTCCGATGATATCTTCGGATCAAAGAAAGAGATCATGGCTGAAGTTCAGGTGAGTTTTGAAGAACGGAGATCTGGAAACTGGATGGCAGTGGTGGTTGATGGAAAGAAATATGTAGAGGCCAGAAGTATCAAATTTAAGAGTGGAACGGCACCAGACCATATCCCACTATCTAATGTTGAATTCTGCTATCCTTCAGTGAATCAACTCAATTTTTACGCAAGTGAACATAATAGAGGATATATAAAGCTGAAAAAGGGACAACCAGATTTATTCAATATGGGCAGTGAATGGAATCAGAAAGGAAGATTTGTCTCTTCGGCAGGCCAGGATGTTCAATTCGAATTTGCTTATTCAGCTGGAAATAAGCAACTGAACTACACCCTGCCTTCTGGATTAAATTCCAACATGATTTATACATTTGATATCGTCAATCTTCCAGCTGCTGCTTCGGGATCTATTGATCGAAATGTATCTTCAACATCAAAAAAAGTAGAAAATTCAGACACGCAGGTAAGGACTCGAAAAGCAGAAGGTT
>JAAEPI010000249.1 GCA_024232835.1 Cytophagales bacterium | reverse complement strand
TTCGAGTTCTTTTGTGTCAATCCTCTGCAAGAGTTGTGCGCCAACACCATGAAGTGAAGCGTCACACTCTATGTAGAAGTCCTTTGAAAAATCTGGGTATGCCAGGATTGGGGCAGTTATGAGTCGTTGTTTCAATTCCAAGAAAGCTTGACGGCAATCTTGGTTGAATTCGAATTTTACGTCTTTCTCCTGTAACCTGGTGAGAGGCTTGGCGATAGACGAAAAATTTTGAATGAATCTTCTAAAATATCCAGCCATCCCAAGGAAAGACCGAGTTTCCTTGATATTTTGTGGTTCAGGAAAAGTTTGAATGGAATCAACCTTTTTAGGGTCGGTTTGTAAACCACGTTTATCCAGGACAAGTCCCAGAAAAGTAACTTTGTCACACAAAAATTCGCATTTAGATGGCTTCAGCCTTAGTTGCTTTAGCCGTAGTTTTTGAAGAACTTTCTGGAAGGTCTTCACAAGAACTTCCATAGTTTCTCCAACTATGATTATGTCATCAATGAAGACGAAGACACGATCGTCATCGACTCCGTATAACGTTTTGGTCATGTAATTCATAAAGAAAACAGGACTGTTGCATAATCCGAATGGCATTCGGGTCCATTCTAGATGAAACGGCC
>JAAEPI010000248.1 GCA_024232835.1 Cytophagales bacterium | reverse complement strand
GCATTTGAACTTACAGTAAAACTTACACCTAGATGAGAGCTGGCTTGTTTCATATGCAACGTAGCATGCAACATTTCGGCTATTGACAGACCAGAACCACATATGTTTCGTTGTTATCACATGTCTTTCACCTACAAAGAGCATAGGTCTCCCTTTGTTCCTTTCTTTGTGGTGATGCTCTGTGAATTCTTATTGATGCTACTTTGAAACTTCGTCAAGAAAACTTATACATCTTCATTGCATTGAATGTTTTGAAAAAGTCCTCCAAGTAACGGTTGTAACCCACAAAGCGATAAACAATGCGGCGTCCTGTTTTAATGACTAAACATGGTATCTTTATGAAGCTATTATAAAACCGTTTGAATTCCATTCGAATTATTTGATGCCCAAGGAGTTTGTTCGGAGTAAGTAGACCGTACCAAGCCTTCATATTCCATGCGAGTGAAGCTATGACCATATACGCCCAGTTGGACATAAGATTATCCACCGGCATGCGCATGGCATTAACACCATTTTTTAGTTGCTCAATATCGTTTTCATGATCACAACGATCATTAGAGAAATAGGCCACCTCTTGTGGTGTCATATCCCATTCATTGGTGATATAAAAGAAGTAGCGAATATCATCAAACAGGGCCCATTCTCCTTTTTCAACAGTAAGATTTTTGCGTAATACCACCACACGATAGGTCTTCTTACATTTGCCGGGTTTATAGTCGAATTCGGCTACATCCTCTGAGGTAGTCCGAATATTTGTAAATTCTCGCTCTTTGATAATTCGATCCTTCACATTTTCAGGACACTTTCGCTTTTCAGTCTTGACTTTATATTTTGCCCTTCTTTTAAGGGGTTTCCACTGTCTATTGGAAATGGAATTTGCAATTCCAACCAGGTTCTTTCGAGCATCAATACCAAAGACAAATTTGCAGCTTTCATCCCATTTATCAAAATTCTCCGTCAAACTGAAGTCCGTATCCCCTCTTAACCATACTTCCTTGAAAGTTCCATTTACAAGTTCCAAACTCCTATCAATCCACTTAGCAGAGCCAAGATGAGAAGGGGCATTGCCTGGCCGGTTAATAAGATAAAGGGGCTCCCTTGTTTTGGATAGAGATATTACAAGAGGCGCATATCCCCAAATCCCTTTGTAGGAAATATCCATCCCTTCCTTACATTCGCCTGTTGTTCCAGCAATCAGACCATCTACATTGAGAATAGCTTTGTCGAAAAATCTCTTGGGCTGCTTGCTCCACGCTCTCTGTCTCGTGACATTTATTGCTTCCATCAGCGCTATGATATCGTTCTCATTGAAACGCCGAAGGAAATCCCCAGCGGTTGTGGGATCAGGAATAATTTTAGCTCCTAAGGCATCTAACCATGCTTCATCACAGCGCAACAGTTCAATATCTTCCAGCCGCGTACCACCAGCAAGTACATTATAGGCAATGTTGAGAACGTGATCTGATTCATGATAAGGGAGATGCATCTTAAGGAGGTTAACTACCGCGTCAATTTCATCTACTAAGCCCAGCTTCTTGTTCATCACATGAATGGCCCCAATACCACCGCATGAGATACCTTGGTGACGGCCATCCATCTCATAGACGATGTTTGATCCTTTAAACATTGGATAGGCCTGATCGGACCATTGCTTTTTTTTAAGACGTTTTCTAATTTTTCTCTTGCGTTTTGATAACTTTTTGTGATCTAATTTTTTCACTTGAAATGCTCCTTTCTCATGGGTTTGTTTTGAAATGAAATTTCACTATACCCTATTGAGAAAGGCATTTCGAGCATTTTTTTCACTTTTTGAGAAAAAATCACGCTTGATTAGGGACTAAACTCTGGTAATAAAGCCATTCCTTGTTTTATGAAATCAGGATATGGATTGCTGCCATTCATTAGTATTGTAAGTTTGTTC
>JAAEPI010000247.1 GCA_024232835.1 Cytophagales bacterium | reverse complement strand
TTGAGATGCTTACTTTGTCCGTTTTGCTTTTGATGCATCATAGAAATAACACATTAGCTATACTTAGTTAGCAATGCCGTAGTGGGTGTACTAGTTCGCTACCTTCACGCCTCTCCAAAATGCCACGTACCCTTTGATGTTTTTTGCCAATTCACTCGTTTCTGGATAGTACCAAGCTGCATCTATATTTTCCTCTCCATTAACGTCAAGTGAAAAATAACTAGCCTCTCCTTTCCATGGGCAGCTTGTGTGAGTACCACTTTCTTTGAGGAATTCTCTATTGATTGAATCCTCAGGAAAATAGTGATTCCCTTCTATCACAACAGTGCTGTCGCTTTCAGCAATTACTTCGTTGTTCCAAATAGCTCTCATATCAAATCTGATTAATTAGTTAAAAGTAAACCAAATTATGCAGTCGTAAGTTCGAAATGTTTGTCTTTAAAACGATGTTCCCAATATTTTGGGATCAATCGTCCTCATCTTATTTGCTTTTTTCTGTTTAGATGCTTCCAGAGTCTCACTGCAAACACGCCATTTCGTCCCATCGTGCTTCAGCAGCGAGACATCCTTCACTGTGAATCTGGAATGAAATTCCTGGTTTTTGAAATACTTCTGTGCCTCCTCAAATATTGGCTTCTTCAAATCGCGAAATGCAATAGTCACATGGGGTCGAAAAACCTGGTCTTTATAATTTGAGTTTAGCAATTTAAGCTCCGTTCGACATTGATGAACAACCCTTTTTTGAAGAGCTCGAAGTGGTTCACTTTCTACAACATTTACATAAACGACTCTTGGTTCAAAGAAACCAAAGTCCTTTAGTTGTACTTCAAATGGCACTAGGCCGTCATTTAGCTTCTCCATCAATACCATCAACTCATTTTTTCTTTTATCCTTCCAACGAAAGGGCATATGCATGGTGATATGCCCTGGTGATTTCAAGGCCATTTTGCTGTTGAATCGGTCCGACACTTCGTGTTTCAGATCCGTGATTTTCTTTTGGACATTGGGTGATGGGATGATGGCAATAAAGTAGAGGGATTCACTCACCTCAGCAACTCTTCAACAACATCCCAGTATTCATCAAAGTCTGACAAATCATTGTGACGACCATTTTCTACAGCAACAAACTTGGCTATAACGGTATCCAGACTTTGATAGAGCCTGAAGCCCGAGTCATGCGGAACTATCTCGTCCTCGATTCCATGAATAATTGTAATCGGGCAAGTGGCCGTTTTCAACGATTCATAATTATTGAAGTTGAATTTTAAAATACCATTCATTGGATAAATCCAGCCTGCTCTACGCCCAATATCCGCAACGCTGTAAAACGGAGATTCCAGAATTAATTGAGCTGGATTCTTAATTCCTACTAAATAGCTCGCAAATGAAGATCCCATGGATCGACCATACAGGCTGATCTTCTCGTCTGGCCATTCTTTTAATACATGATCATAAAACTCCTCCGAATCTGATAGCATTTTTTGCTTTGTGCGCACTCCGGTACTTTTCCCATATCCCCTAAAATCCATTACCAACACATCATATCCATATTTTGTTAGTGGTGAGACTACTTCTCCCCATCTTTCAAGATTCCCTGCATTACCATGAAAATATAGAATGATCCCCTTAGCCTCATTGCTTTTGAAATGCAGGGCGTTTAGCACCGCACCATCCTCCATTGTTAAGTTCAATTCCTTGAAGGGCTGACCAAAGGAATATTCGTAATCCTCCGGTAGAGGTTTAGACCTAAACACAATCCTCTCTTGAAACACATAAAGCCCAATGCCTACGAGCAAATACAAGCCTAATAAAATAAGTAACGTTACTTTCAGGGTAGTCAATGTGGATTAATCTTTAGACGTTTTTTCGTTTGAAGTTTAAGCTGGTTTCGTTGGGGTCCACTTCCTTCAGCCCTTCAGAATTTACTATTTCCTCCAACATTCGGTGATAGTCCTCAAATGTATGTAGGTCGTTATGGCCCCCTCCAACGACCGGGTAGAGTCGTGCAAACTTCGGGCTCAATTTCGAAAGTTTGATGCTGCTTCTAAATGGCACCAGTTTGTCGCTTGTTCCGTGAATTATTTTTATTGGGCAGTGCACGTATTGTATCCATTTGTACGTGCGGATTGTAAACCTCACCACCATGCCGGGTAGAAATGGAATATATCGAGAGGCCATTTTCATCATACTGTAATACGGTGATTCTAGAATGAGCATTCGTGGATTATTCGTGCTCGCCAACTTAGTAGCAAAACCAGACCCCATGGATCGGCCATAAACGATGATATATTTCTGGTCTACTTTACTTTTGATGATATCATAAACTCGCTGCAGATCATCTTTGATGCCTCGTTCTGTTCGGCTGCCCGTACTTTTTCCAAAACCGCGATAATCCACCATGATTACATCAAAGCCCAGTCTGTTAAAATCCACAGCATATTTTCCCCACCCTTTTATTGAGCGTGAGTTGCCTTTCAAATAAAACACCACACCTCTTGGCTTCTCCAAACTAAAATGGACACCATTTACATTTACTCCGTGCCCCAGGTCTAGATTATGCTCCGTAAAATTTTGGTCATAATTAAACTCAAAATCTTCAGGGAGCTTTTCTGGTTTGAACAGAAATCGCTCCTGTAAATGGTACACCAGAATGTTGATCACGACATATGTCGCCACTACGATTATGACAATGGTCCAAAACATGCGCTAAAGATAGCAATTGATGTTTGTCGAAAAGGTTTCAAATTGTTATCTCTTGAAATAACTCCCTTTTTCAAAATCTTAAAGAAGATGTTAATTTCGTTTGAATTGCCTTGTGATAATTGTATCAATCAACTCATTTATATCCCTTGATATTCTTCTATTGTAAACCAAACCACCATACAAAGTGCTAGCCATAACTGATCTGACAACAATGTTAATTATCGGGTCAAATGGCAAGTTGATTTTCCAGAATATTATGAATATTCCTGCTGTTATTGCCAACCATTCTACGTGCTTCCATGTAAAAGGGATAATGTGAAATTTCTTATATACTAAGAATAACTTAAGCAATATTTGAATCAAAATTGCTACGAAGTAG
>JAAEPI010000246.1 GCA_024232835.1 Cytophagales bacterium | reverse complement strand
CAATTTCAAATATGACTACTGCCAATGTCACTCGTCCACTTTCAGATTTTAAAAAAGAAAAGTTAATTGGATTAAAAGGAAAGAAGATTGAAATTCTACGACCGGAGGAACTGCAGGGAATCAGTAATTCTCAATAAATCCAAGCATTATTTATTGTGGCTTTTTAGTTTTCGAGACAAGAGATTTCTTTGAGTTTCTTGCCTACATCATGAATCAACTTGATTCAATCCTCTTCAATGCGAATAGCAAGTAAAAGGAAGCTAGCAAAACAAAGATTGCTCCAAATTGATGAAAGACACCCAGGATGATTGGCACTGCATTTATCAAAGCAAATACTCCTAAAGTAAATTGAATAGCAATAGCGGCGAGTAAGCTGTTGAGACCAAATTTCTGATGAATCGTAAGTTGAAGCTTTCTTGCTCTGTACCATAGGAATGAAACGATAGCTACGATGACCAAAGCACATATCCGATGGATAAACTGAACAATTCCAGGATTTTCCATTAGACTAATAATCCCCTCCCTACCAATAATTTCATCGAAAATACTCGGCACCCATTCATTGCCCATTTTCGGCCAAGTCGTATAAAAAAGACCGGCTTTTAAGCCTGCAACAAATGCACCATAGATTATTTGAAATGCAACAGCTCCTATTAAAAGAATAAGTGGGCGTCTTAATTTTTTAGCATCATGTGTGGTCACCTCGTATTTTACAGAAAGAGCTACCCAATAGATGTAGATCAGTAGTCCAAGAGCTGTAATCAAGTGTGAAGCCAATCGGTAATGACTTACATGGGGTTGATCTACAAGACCACTCTTCACCATAAACCAGCCCAATATTCCCTGAAAAGCTCCAAGGGCAAAAATCAAGAGAACCTGCTTCTTAAGTTTTGACGAAAAATACCCTCTTCTCCAAAATACGATGCACGGAATAAGGAATACGAAACCTAAAAGCCTCGCGATTAGCCTATGAAGATATTCCCAAAAGAAAATGGATTTGAATTCCGCAAGGCTAAAGTCTGAATTGAAATATTCAAACTCTGGAGATTGCTTATATAGCTCGAATACTTCCAGCCAATCTTGTTGGGAAAGTGGTGGAATCATTCCAACAATTGGTTCCCATTTCACCATCGAAAGACCGGATTGGGTCAGACGTGTGATCCCTCCGATTATCACGATCATGGCGATGAGTACACACCCTGTCAATAGCCAATTATAGACGTACTTTTTCTCTTTGGAGTATCCAGAAACCACCTGCATGTGTTGCTAGCCTTATTACTTTCGCAATTTGTGAAGCATGCTGGCGTGATTTGCCAGTGCGCCCACAAAAGTAGGTTGAGAATAGTATGGCAGCCCAAATTCTTCAGCAGTTCTTTTAACGATTTTTGAAATTGTCCTGTGATGAACATGGCTCATGTTTGGAAAAAGATGGTGTTCGATTTGGTAATTCAATCCACCAACATACCAAGATAAAATTCGATTTGTTGGGGCAAAATTCGCAGTGGTTAATAATTGATGAATAGCCCAATCACCAGCAACATGATTGTCTTTGTCAGGCAAAGGAAATTCTGAAGATGGCACAACATGTGCAGGTTGGAACACACACCCAAGGATTAAGCCCGCTACAAAGTGCATCGAAAACCACCCTAAAACAATATGCCACCAGGCAATATCCAATAGCAAAATAGGAAGTACAATGAAAAGGCTGTAGTAAAGGACTTTAAGAATGATGAGTTTAGCCAGCTCTTTGTCAGCCGTGGTATTCTGAGCAAGAAGCCCCTTTTGGTTGTACCTTTTCAGTTGTAAAAAATCCTTGAATGTTGCCCATTCGAAGGTCATCAAGCCATATAGAAACCAAGCGTAAACAGTTTGAAATCTGTAATAAGACTTCACTGGTTGGTGCGGAGAAAACCTCATGATTCCGGAAGGATCAATGTCCTCATCGTAACCATCGATGTTAGTGTACGAATGATGAAGAACATTGTGTTGAATTTTCCAATTGAGTGTCGACCCTCCTGCGAGATTCAAAACCAATGCTCCAATGAATTGATTTACAGATTGCTTTTTTGATATTGCTCCATGACATGCGTCATGCATAATCCCAAGTCCACATCCAGCCAAACCGATCCCCATTAATAGCCATAAAGCATAAAAAAGGAACAGGCTACCTGTAAAGAAATTAGTCAAGATAAGAGCGAACGGAACTAGGAGAAGCATGGGTAATACAAACACCTTTACCCAAATTCTGTAATCGCCAGTTCGAGCTATATTTTTTTCTTTAAAATAATCGCTCACTCTTTTTCTTACTGTTATTCCAAAGTCCTTATCACCTTTTGAGATAAATTTAACCGCTCTTAACATTGCTGATTCCTTCTTTAATATTTTGGCAAATATATAAAAAATGTATTCCAGCACGTATGATAAAAATCATACAAGCATATATCGGTGTTGAATTCTATTTACATATTTGGGAAACCTATCTTCCTCCCAAGAGCGAACGTCCCACTTCCAAATAGAAATATAATGATCAATAAGAATAACACCATAGAAGCTAATTCAAGTGACTGGCCTCCCATTATCAGGCTCTTGTCGTGTACAACAAGAACAGCACCTGCCAGTACTGGGATTTGAAGAAGAGCTCCAATTCTGGTGAATAAACCCAACGCTATAAAAAGCCCTCCGATTAGATGTCCAATGGTGATGTACGAAAACCAAATGAAAAATGAATCGTCTCCTGCCAGCTGCAGCATTGCATCAGGATTACCCAGTAATATGTACCCTCTGGTAAACAAGGCAGTACCAAGGAATATTCTTATCAGCGAATAGGCTTTGCTTTGGTTGTCTGCCAGCCACTCTAAGATTTCGTCTATTTTTTTCATATGCGTATTTTTTATTAAATGCTTGTTCGTTTTATCTTTCAGCCACCAATGGCTACCATACTTCGGTTTTTGTATCCTGGTTCTAAAAACTCAAAAGATTCGATTCCTGCTCTCTCAGCTTTCTTATTCCATATTGATTTTCTGATTAATTGCTCCACATACTCACCGTTTCTCAAAGGTGTTAGCAAATCTATTTTGTTATTGGAGAATAAACAATTAGTAATCCTTCCATCGGCAGACAATCGTATTCGATTGCATGAACTACAAAAAGGATTCGTTACAGCACCGATGATTCCAAACGTTCCCTTATGTCCATCAATCTGATAATTTTTAGCTGTTTCATTCGGCTTTTCTGGAAGCGGTTGAATCTGTTCTGTTGAATACCCAGAGCCTAGAGTTGTCATGATTTCATCAAAAGAAACCTTCTTCTTCCAGTCCCAATTATTTCCCAGAAACGGCATGAACTCAATGAATCGAACATGCACCGGAATATCTTTAGTCCATCTTACAAAATCTATAATTTCATCATCGTTCACCCCTTTCATAATGACCGCATTGATTTTTACTTCAACACCAATCTTCAGTAAAAGATTAATATTGGCCATAATCCTAGCGAAATAATTCCTCCTTGAAATCAAACCTTGTCGCTCACTACGAAGCGAATCCAAACTGATGTTCAATGAATTAATATTCACTCGTTTGAATGTTTCGATGAAGTCGTCAACTAAAACACCATTAGTTGTGACACCCAATTCTACTGGTAGCTCACTCAAGCCTTCGATAATTTGACGGGCATCCTTCCTTATAAGTGGCTCACCACCTGTCAATCTGATCTTTCTCACACCCAAACTGACAAACGTTTCCGACAAATCCAGAATCTCTTCTCGGCGCATAAACACCGATTTTTCGCGAGAAGGAATACCTTCTTCAGGCATGCAATAGAAGCACCGAAGGTTGCATCGCTCAGTGAGTGAAATCCTCAAATAATCATGGACACGACCATGTTCATCTGATATTGGAATTGGTGAGTTCATGCGGTTGGATTGAGCTTGGTTCCCATTTCCTTGAACTCTTCGACACTCAGGAGCTTATGCGCTAGCGGAAAAAGTGTATTGTCTTCTCTAAATATATGTAATCTCATGAGCTCGATGAGTTCGATACCGTTGTGATAGGCAAGGTCAACAGTCAACGCTCTAGAATTCTGATCACGCAATCTAGCGGCCAGACCCAGTAGGTTTAAGGTGAGTGTGGCCAACTGGATGAACTTCACGTGATCATCTTCCATCAGGTCAACAGCGGTTTTAGGAATTGGCTCTTTGCTATGCTCACCTGATTCCATCAATCGTTCCTTGAGTACAGGAAAGAGATGTCGTTCCTCTTCTCTATTGTGAGGTAGAATGGTCTCGTCAAAAAATAAGAAAAATGCTCCAAACGTATCATTGATTTCCTTGGTCATTTGATATCGACCTTTATTAAATTCAAGCATTGCCGCTTCGAATTTATCCAATTCGATAACTACCTCTTTGTGATCTTCCTTAAACGAAATTAGGGAATCGGGCATGTGCTCTGTACCAGCGTCTACAACTGCATAATTGGGGTCGTAGGCTGTTGGTGGATCCATGGGTGAGAATTCTTCGTCAGCCTCCAGCCCTTTTTCTACCAAGCGCTCAATTGGATCGCTTTTCTTTAAATCACTCTTTTCCCTTTTGCCCTCGTCATCGTTCCTTTTCCCAGTCTCTCTGTCAATGATTTTCATATATTTTATTTAATCACACAATTAAAGAACGCTATGATACACCTAAAAAGCTATGATACAAATCATACGTAATTTGTAAACCCTACAAAGTATGCGAATTCAAGATCATTGAAGTATGCTTACTCCTCCTTTCTATTATCGTCATTCTATCTACTTCCCAAGGGTAGCTTCACTTCAAACTTAGTTGGTCCATCCCTCTTTACTTTCGAATCCAATTGTTCCTCCCATAAGCTCTACATGTCTCTTTGAAATATTCAACCCTACCCCCGTACCTTGGATATTCGACACATTACTGGCTCTGTAGAACTGTCGCCACATATCCGGTTGCTCCTTCTCAGGAATACCAATTCCTTGGTCACTTACCTGAATGGTAAGGTCCTCTTCTTTCACTTTCGTTAAAACTTCGATTTGATCTCCTTCATTTGAAAATTTAATAGCGTTTGATAATAAGTTGGTAATCACCTTAGTAAGCATTTTCATGTCTAGGTTTTCAACTTTCTTTTTTCCAACATGAGAATAATTAATTTGTTGGTCTTCCTTTTGTAAGATTTGCAACTCTTCAATCAAGTCTTCGCATAATTTTGTGATTTCAAATCGCTCATTATTAACCCTCCAGTTTCCCTTGTTCAAGCTTGTCAAGTGATAGGAAATCGTCCAAAATGGTGACAAGATTTTGCACGGAAGATTTAATCCGGTCAATGTGTTTCTCACGCTTATTTTGTTGATCTGATTCCGTGTATTTGCTTACAAGAGATGCGGACGAAAGTACTACACTGAGCGGTGTTCTGAACTCGTGAGATGCTATGGACACAAATCGAGTTTTATGGTCATTCAGATCCTTTTGATGCTCCAATGCCTCTGCCAGTTCAGCTGTTCGCTCTTTCACTTTTCCTTCAAGGTCATCCTTGGATTTGCTTAGTTTTCTGGAATAATTTTCAACTTTCTGTAATGCCTTTTTCTGGTAAAATACCCCTAATGCCACTATCCAAATAGCAAATCCGGCATACGTTCGATTTAAAAGAACTTTCCACTCCTCACCCCCATCAGGGGACAAATAATAACCAATAATAGTAAGAATGGAAGCAATAATTCCAAGATACAGTCCTGTGTTTTTGTTGCCATACCATAGTCCCATCAGGACTAAAGCAACATAAGGTACTCCACCTGCAACCCCGAGCTGAATACTGACATCAAATGTGAAAATGGCTGCCCCTATAAGGAGCGTAAGCAAAAACTTAAGCCATATTATTTTTCGTAATCCCATTACTGTTTGAAACAGACTGGCAAACTATAATGACGTAATATGTCTATATATGATTTTCATCAGGGTCGTTTAATCTTGAACTAAGGATCACATTTGCTCACTCATTCTGCTTCCTTTTTCTTTAAGAAATCAGGTTTTAGTTTAAGCATTACATAGGCCCAATTACTAGTAGCACTTTCATCGCCTCCTCTTAGCGCAACTAACGATTCAGTACCAAACATTTGTGAGTATCCGAAATGAAACGAGATATCCTTTGAATAATTCAAACCGTAGGTGATATCTATTTCTGTACCCAAATTAGCATCCATTTCACCACTTCCTCCATCCGAAATACTCTCATTAGCAGAAAAGAAATGAGTATCTAGGGAGAGCTTACTCTTTTCCATTTTATATCCAATCTTGAAAAAGATATCGTTCAACCCAACACTATTCCCATGGTTACCAACATAGAAATAGTCCATAAAGCCATTGAATTTATGATTAGTGCCATACAATGGATTGAATGAATTAGTCTCTGTACTTGACACCTCTGTCTGACTAGTACCTGAAAGCAATTCTACCCCTGGGGTAAACTCAAAATTGTCGACACCCTTATAAGTTAAATCTAGCATCACATCGTAGGCACTAAGGTCTTTATTACCCACCTCACCAGTTTGCAAATAGACGGACCCAGACAAACTTAATGTTTCACCTTTAACTACAGTTCTAGCTCCTATCGTTTGGCTATATTTTGTGTGGTTCTTGTTGTCAGTAGATTCGGCAGCCAGTAACTGTACTCCATTGTTCAAGAACAAAAAACTCGTATTTACATTTTCGCTAAAATTGGTGTTTAACCAAGCAAATTGCATGGCTTTGTAACTGCTAGCAACGGTATACAAATTCGTTGTTAATTGCTCTGCATCCTGATTATATGCAAAACCAAGATGCAATTTCATCTTGTCTTTCTTGACCTTAAACAGGGCCAAATCATGGCTTCTGGCTTGCATTGTCCAACCCACATGCCCAAATATCCTATGGTCATCGTACACCAATTCCTGACGTCCCAATTTAGCCGAAAAGGTCTCATTGAAATTTACTTCTCCCCATGCTTCATGCACAGAGATCAATCCGTCAGTAACGTTGAGCTGTGATTGGCTTCCCCATGTTCGTACATCCTGAACAGATAAGCCAAATTTGTATTTGGCATCCGTGTACCCAAGCATTAATCGGGTTCTTTGGGAGACAAAAACAGCTTTTTGTTGAGAAGTGGCTGACAAATCTTTGTATCCATGTCTATATTCAGATCTAGGAATAAATTGCCCCTTCAACGTCAACTGAGCAAAGGCGCCAGTACTAGCAAGGGAGAGAGATAAAATGAAGAATAATTTGATTTGAGTTTTCATATTTTGTGGTTTATTTATTATTTCCGTTAAATTTTAACATTCAATTCCTGAGTTTTTTCTGTCATAATACCACCAATTGAGCACCAGACAGAAACCATAATAAATAGCAAAACCATATAAGGCTAGCTCGGGGGTGCCTGCCTGAATCTGTTGGCCGAAAACTTTAGGTATGACAAATGCACCATAAGCTGCAATTGCAGATGTCCATCCTAAAACTGGTCCTGCTTGTTCTTTACTAAAAATGTACGGGATACTCCTGAACGTTGATCCATTGCCAACACCAGTAGTTATGAAAAGGATCATAAAGCATCCAAAGAATGGCCACCAGTATTGTTCTGGAGTGGGGCTCTCTTTAGCTTGTATCACAAAATAAGCTACGGCTAGTGTCGCAAGAATTTGTGCAATGGTGCTGTAAGTGGTGACAGTAGATCCACTATTTACTTTATCTGAAAGCCATCCACCCACCGGGCGAATCAAGGCACCCAATACAGGCCCAATAAATACCCACATTAGAAAATCAGGAGCATTTGGATTGATATAAGTTGGATCCGCGGGATTGGAATAAACGAATACGTCCTGACACAATTTTGGAAAGGCTGCCGAAAACCCAATAAATGATCCAAATGTCATGACATAAATGATAGTCATGATCCAATTGTGCTTGTCATTGAATATGGCAAATTGATGATTCAGGTTAGCTTTAATTTCTCCTGGTGTTAGATATTTCATTAGTACTACAGTAAGTACAATCACGATCGGAAGAACCAACCACATGTTCAGACCCACTCCAACTAGAAGATAAGCACCAACACCTGCTGACACTAATCCTATAGTTATCATGTACATGGTTTTGCCTATACCTGTCAATGTGCTTGGTAGTTTTGGTGTGCCAGTCACGACATTGTTCATACCTATGAATGCCGCAATCGCTGATATTGCTAATATGGGTACCCAAATCCAACCGGCATTTTGAAGTCCTGCAAGAGGTTCTCCAGAAACAACTGCACCATCACTATTAAATGCGCCAAAAAAAGCAAAACCAACTATCCAAGGAATGGTTTTTTGCATTACACCAACGCCAAGGTTACCAATTCCCGCATTCAGACCAAGAGAGGTTCCCTGAATGCGTTTAGGGAAAAAGTAACTGATGTTACTCATCGATGAGGCAAAATTCCCTCCTCCAAATCCGGATAATGCCGCAAGAATAGCGAAAGTCATGTATGGCGTATGAATATCTCCCAACGCATAGCCAACACCAATTGCGGGAATCAAGAGTAAGGCCGTTGTGATAAAAATGACATTACGACCTCCACCAATACCAATTAAAAAAGAGTTCGGTATTCTAAGGGTCGCACCAGCCAATCCTGCAATGGCAGGCAAAGTATAGTACAGACTATTGATCTCTTTGAGTTTTTCAGTAATCTGATCAGGGCTCATCTCAGGAGTGATCATGCCGAAATTAAAGCCAAACTCTTTGAGTTTAGTAGCTATAATACTCCACATAATCCAAACTGCAAATGCCAATAGCAAGGCTGGTATCGATATCCATAAATTTTTCGTTGCAATCTTTTTCCCTGTTGATTCCCAGAAGGATTCATCTTCTACATCCCATTGGCTAATATTTGTAGACATAATCTTTAGGTTTAAGTATTTTTGAATATTTATTTAGGGCAATCAACTAGTTTCCTCATAGGCCATCTCTTCTGAAAATGCACCTTTCGGCTCTTTCAGAAAGACCAAGCAATAGATAAAGCTCAAAGCCGCACCAGAAGCGATGATAAAAAAGAAGGTCTTGGCATCCACCATAGAATAGATAACCAAATAGACCACTGCGCCTACGTTTCCATAGGCTCCAGCCATTCCAGCAATTTGACCAGTCATTTTCTTATTAATTGAAGGGATTACTGCGAAGGTTGCACCTTCAGCTCCTTGAACAAATATGGAAGCTCCTACAGTAATGGCCACTGCAACGACTAGCCACCACATTCCATCATACGTGGGCACTATGGTCGCAATTCCATTTTCATCAAGTGGTCCGTAACTACCAATCAAACCCATGCCAAGAAAGCCTATTGCAATACCAACCATATAGATAAGCATGGTCTTTTTTCTATTTGCCATTTTATCAGACAACAAGCCTCCAAGTGGTCGAGCAAAAAGATTTACAAAGGCAAAAGATGAAGCAATTAGTCCAGCAAAAGTTGCTGTCATAATATAATTCCCTTCGCTATTTGAGAGTCCTGAAAACACGGATTCAAAAAACATTGGAAGCATAGAAACAACAGCTAATTCAGCACCAAAATTTGCGAAGTAGGTACTATTCAGTGCCGCCACACTATTCCATGAATATTTATCTTCCTCAGGTACACCTTTTTTTAAATAAGGTAGGTTCACTTGTAAGACTTTGATCACATGTACTGCATAGATTAGAGCAAGAACCGCATAGATAGCGTATAGAATATTTTGCGAAAGAATGGGCTCTCCGTTCATTTGAACTCCACCAATTTTCCATGCCAGCACTCCCATAGCGCCAACCAACGGGAAAGACCAAAGTAAATATTGAAATAGGTCAACGTAGGATGTGACCATCATAGGATTGGCCTTCTTCGACTTGATAATAGATTTACCTTCAGGGGCATCTCTAACCAAGAAATAATACATAAACCCATAAACAACAGATACGAGTCCATTTGCGGCCATGGCATAGCGCCAGGCATTTTCTCCAAGATCCAACCACTCACCCATCACTGTAATGGCTACCCAAGGAAGCGTCATGGCTGCAAAGGCAGACCCAAAATTTCCCCATCCTGCATAGAACCCTTCTGCACGTCCAACCATTTTCGGAGGGAACCATTGAGCCACCATTTTGATTCCAACTACAAAGCCCGCTCCTATCGACCCTAGAATCAATCTTGAAATCAGTAATTGAACAAAGGAATCGCCGAATGCGAAAACCACGGCAGGGATTCCCATAATCACCATCAATACAGAGAATACAATCCGAGCACCGTATCTATCTATCAATGCACCAACAACTATCCTTGCAGGGATCGTAAGTGCGACATTACAAATGGCCAAAATCTTTATATGCTCCTTGGTCAACCATCCCACGTTACTTAGCATAGTTGTTGCCAATGGTGCCATATTAAACCACACATAAAAAGTTATAAAAAAGGCAATCCAAGTCCAGTGTAGTACCCGAATCCGTTCTTGGCTAAAGTCTATTAATTCCGGTTTTTTCATTAGGTCTTATTTTAGTTGTTGGGAATCTCGCCCAAATGTATTTGACAGATACATGTAAGAAGCTGAGATTAAGAAGCGTTTTTTATGATTTATATCAATTTTTCATCGTCACGTTCAGATGGCCTCATGATACAATCCTATCTAATCTAAATGTTTCATCAGGGTCTGGTTGTTCTGCCTCATCATCCTTTGAACAACCCTATACATCCAAATAAAACATACTGCCGACAGCAGGAACATGAACATCCAACAACTTGTCCAAAGGCCTGTTCCTTCAAGCAAGTACCCGAATATAATTGGACATACGAATCCACCCAGTCCGCCTAATACACCGACCACTCCTACTTCCTCTGGGAAATATTCTGAAATATGCTTGTACACCGCAGCTTTACCAATACCCCATACGCTACCAATGATAATGCCCAGCACAGCGAATACCCACACGTTTTCTTGAAAGAATATTTTTGTAACCCCTTTTGCCAACAATTGTTTCTTCTTCACATCATCTCCCACATTTACGACCACTTCCTGCCAGACCTCCTTCGAAGGTAAAATGAAGGTTCCCTCTTTTATGTTATTCAGATTACCTTCAGACTTAATTATTGGGTACGTCATGTCATTTACGACAATCGCCTCGCTGGTAATGGAAGTAACTGTACCATCAAACTTTGCCATCACCCCACGTCCCGGAGATGTGATTTCCATTTGAGGCACTATAAGGAGAAACAAAATAATGACCGATGCACCCAGCACATGACTCGTCTTCCACCAACAAGATCACTCATCCAGCCCCCCAAAGCTCTAATCATCCCAGAAGGGAAGCTGAACAAGGCAGCCAAAATACCAGCCGTTACTAGGGGGGTGAATAGTTCACATTTACGAAGTAGGGCACGCCACTGTGAGAACGACACGAAACACCCAAAAACTAGGAAATAATAAAGCTCAAATCTCCATACCCTGATGTTCTTCAAAGGTTGCAATTGTCCCTTCAGGGTTTTATTGCTAGACTTAGGTTTTTTGTTTGTGGTTGTTAAGAAGAAAATGATAGCCATTGCAACCAATACTCCCGCATAGGTCATTGGAAGTGTTCGCCACCCGTCCATATTTTCACCCCCTTTGGTAAAGTATCCGAGCAGTGTTGGACCAAATAATGTGGTAATTGCTACGCCTGCATTTCCTGCTCCAAATATTCCTAATGCAACACCTCGCCTGTTTTCTGGATACCACACGGATGTATAGGCTATACCAATAAAAACTAACGCCTGCCAAGCCAAAGCTATAAGTTGCAAACATCCAAAACGAATCCGCATAGGACAAAAGGAACATTGGCACAGCATATATAAGGAGTAGTAAGGTCATAACAGGTCGTCTCCTCCGAATCTATCTGTAAGAATGCCGGCAGGTAATCTAAAAATGGCACCAGTCAGTACGGGGATTCCTAGAAGCCAACCAATTTGGCTGGTACCCCAATCGAACACTTGATTTAAAACTAAATACGTAACAAGTACCCCATTTAACACCCAAGCTGTAAAGTATATGGTGAAGGTAAGCGTGTTCATAAAAAGTATTCTGTTGGCCCCTTTCAGAATTGTTGTCTCCATATTTCACTCTATTTACAGCTCCTGTTTTATGAAACGAAAGGTCAATTTTGGCTGCATCATTCGTACCTTTACACCTCTAATAAACACTGTTTGTCATCGCTATACAATGACGCAGATCATTCACATTGAAATTGCAAATTGATGTTATTTTTTAATCTTATGATCTTTGTCATATAAATTTATGATTGGAATAATGAATTTTGATCCGTGCTATTTAGAATACTATGGATAATCTAACCATGCTAGAACTTGACTCAAAAACCGTGGAAAGCAGTGAATTAGTAGACCAGACATTTGCCTATTGGTTCAAAGATCAAGGTCATGTTCGATCACCTTTTCCTGAGCACATTCAACCAATATTAAGGCAAAAGGCTACTGATGCATTCTATGATTGGGCCTCTTCACTAAACCCCAAAGCCAAGGACGAGGTGAATGACGAAATTGTTGGAGAAAAATTTGAAGAAATAATATTTCAAACAGCCACAGAGCTAGTTTCCACGGAAGATGAAAGGATTACACTTCTTTACCCATTCCTGCCACGTAAAGGAGATATGATCGAAAAAGATGATTGCCCAGAAGGAATGGTAATGATCGAACGGGAGCTAATGAAGGATGGGGACCATACTTTTTTGAAAGTCAAATTGGAAAACAAAAACTCAAAAGAGTTTTGGGAAACAAAATTTGAATTACCAGCCTAATTGGTTGAACTACTTAACCGCTTATCACTTTTCCAATATTCTCGAGACAGTAGTTCTCCTTCAGAATTCCAACGTAGACATTCACCATTGAGCTGATCTTTTGTATAGGTGGTTTCAGAAAGTAAATTACCAGAAGAGTCCCATGAATTCCATTGTCCTTCACGCTTTCCCTTGATGAAACTACCTGCCAACTCCTTTTGACCGTTCTCATAATACCAAATCCATTGACCTTCGTTTAGCCCATTACTTATTGTTCCGACCTGCTTAATTTGGCCATTTTCATATTTTCTTTGGCTTTCAGAACGACCACTAAATTGAAATATAACCCAAAATATGACTAGAAGGGCAGTAATAAGCTTATGCTGAGAATTATATTTGAATTTGACAAACGACATCCTCGAATGGTTGGTAATTGCAAGTTATCTAATATGTACTAGTAATCCTCTGCTAACCGCGCTCTGCACTAGACTCAAATTTCTATTCTCACAGATCATTTAACTGATATTAATCATAAATTAGCATGATTGATATAGGGTTTCTATATGATAGAGAAATGTAAAATTTATTCTACCAATCTCAAGCTATGTACTATGAATGAAATTGCCATTCCACCCTGCACAGAATGCAGCAACAATAACAGACTTTTTTGCGGTCTCACCCTTGACCATCGGGAGAATTTTTCTAAAAGCAAAGGGAAAAATGTTTACAAAAAGGGTCAGGTGATTTTCTACGAGGGAAACTATCCTAATGGTTTATTCTGTATTTTTCGAGGCAAGGTAAAAATTTCTAAGATTGGACAAGAAGGTAAAGAGCAGATTATAAAATTTGCAGGAGAAGGTGAAACACTCGGCTACCGTGCGTTGATGAATGAGGAGTCATATAACGCCACCGCCACCGCCATGGAAGACTGCCATATCTGTCATTTGTCAAGAAATGCTTTCATGAGAGCCCTGGAGGCAAATAATCGATTATCTCGCAATATGATAGAATTGCTTTCCAATGATTTGAAAGATTCAGAGCGAAAATTAATGAACATTTCCCAAAAACCAGTAAAGGATAGAGTAGCGGAATCGTTACTGATATTGATCACGCAGTTTGGCTATAAAAAGGACGGGCATACGTTAGATGCGACCCTCACACGTAGAGAAATTGGAGAAATTGCAGGAATTACAACAGAAACCGCCATTCGCACCTTATCCGAGTTTAATAAGGAAAACCTTATCCGTTTGGAAGACAAGAAAATACTCATTCTAGATTTCGACAAAATCAAGCACATAGCCAACGCTTACGGTAATTAGCCTTCTTCTTCTTTAAGCCATTTTAGAACATTGGGTGGTATGATCGAGATCATTGGAGTGAAAACACTCTGATTATATCTTATGGTGTTAAACTTTTTTTCACCATCCTCGGCCAATCAATATCCTATAAAAATTGGTTGAAGGGTTGGAATTGATGAAATGAGGCACTTGATAGATATTCCCCAGTTACTTGAGAGAGGCTTTGGTTCATTCAAACAATATGAACCAGGAGATCGCTTATACTCCGAAGGAGATTTGTATGTTGGAGTCTTCTTTATAATCGACGGAAGAATACAAATCCAAAAAAAAGGGCCCAGTAAGAAGATGACCATGTGGTTTGGAGAAAGTGGGGAATTCACTGGAGTAGTGGCTCTATTTGATGATCAAAAATTACATAGCTCCACCGCTGTAGTTATTGAATCTACTGCTCAAATATTTCATTTTAGTAAAAAACAATTTCTGGAATTCCTAAATAAACATCCTGAAGTCCAAAAGGATGTTATCAAAAAACTGTGTCAGAAGATTAACCTCACAGAAATGCGAATTTTTAATTCAATTCTTCATAATAATCGAACTCGTTTTATTGATACGCTAATGTTCTTATCAAATCAGGAAAATTCCTATACAAATGAAACCTCTGGAAAAAACGTTGTAGTCAAGTGTTCAGAAGATACTTTATCTGAGCTATCGGGGATTTCTAAGAAATACCTAAGCAGACTTTTAGAAGAATTTGAAAGTAACAAGCTTCTTAAAATTCAAAAATCCCAATTCATAATTAATGACTTTGAAGAGTTTCGACTATCTAAATAACGTCACACTCTATAGAAAAAGAATCCTCCAATTGTGGAATCCTTTGGGAAATGAGAGTTGCCACATATAAGCTAAGCTTAATCTTTAGTCCCTCATTACAATTTAATGATTGTTAATCTTCCTTCCAAACGTATGCTTAGTACTGTTTCGGATAGATTTTTTGTTCCAGTTCCAAATAACCACCTGATAGCTGCGCCATAAGTAATCAACTGGTGCTACCAAAAAGTGCATAAACCGAGTGAATGGAATAATCGCAATAATAAAGAATGCTGAAAAAATGTGAATCTGAATGAGCCAAGGCAATGCACTCACAGCCCCAATGTCGGGCTTAAGCGCAAATATTGAACTTAGATATGGAGACAAAACTGTAGCAAACCAAGACGAACCCCATCTCACATAATATGCCACACCCATTCCTGAAAGGATTTGAACTAACAATACTGTGTAAACCAGCATATCCATATGATTTGATATAGCCAGTAATTTATCCGAGCCCAATCTTCTTCTAATTAACATGACGAGTCCAAACAAAGCTGATAAGGCAAAAACAAAAGATGATCCTTCAAGTATTAATAATCGTACAGGTGATCCATTCCATGCCAAAATACTACTCGGGAAAAGGAATGCAATCAAGTGACCAAAGAACAACACCAACAGTCCAAGGTGAAAAGGCTGTGATCCCCAGAACAACTTCTTTCCTTCAAGAAATTGAGAAGATAATGAGGACACTTTGAAACCGGCAGATCTATATCGAATGATACTTCCTAACAGGAAGATCAATATTGCCACATAAGGAAAAATCATAAACATCAATGTGTTAATCATTCCTGTTGCAGACAAAAGCCACATACGTAAAAAGTAAACTACTACAGCAGCAGTCATTAACATGACAACTAATGCCAAACCTTGTCTTTTCTCAAGAAGTCTTGGAGTATATCCCAACTCCTCGGCCAATTTCTTTCTAAGGCTTAACATCCACATAAAAATGCCTACGAGAGCTACTACTAATGCAATCATGACATAATCCAGCGTTTCTAGTTTACTACCTGAACCCTCAGCACTTGTCATCGTTGTGTCTGCATCTGTCGATGATGTATCTTCAGCATCCGCAACTTCTGTAGTAGTCGCTACACTTCCAACTTCCTTGATGTAATCTAAAATTGAAATTATTTCTTCATCGCTAAACTGTGTGTAATTAATCATGGGCATCTTATTGTTCTCCTCGAACACAGCTATTGCTTCAGCATCTCCACTTGCAATAAGCTCTTGAGAATTTCTAATCCACTTAATCAACCATTCTTGTGAGCGCTTAAAGTTTATACTTCCCAAACCTGGGCCAACAATTTTTTGATCAGTAGTGGTATGGCATACAGAACAATTTTCCACAAAAAGTGCCTCCCCTGTTTTCTGGGCAAATGACGGGCGTGTCAATAGAAAAAATGCAATGAAAAGTGGTAGAACAAAATAACTCTTATTTGCTCTTCTATTTGGTGAGGTTGTCATATTGCCTATGATTTTATGTATTAAATGAGCGCTCATATCAATTTGCTAGTTGCGGTTCGGTTGTAGTTTTTTCTGGGGTTGCACACGAATCACAATTTGTCAGGAAATTGACCCCTCCTATCTCCGGTTTGACCAGCGTTGGCTCGTACGTGATTCCTGCAAAGTCCTTTTCGATTACCAACACTAAGGCATTTAGTGCATGGTTATAAATGTTTCTATTCTCAATATCCTCTTGAATCAACACCTTGTGCTTTTTCTTGAGAATTCTATCCTTCATCTCTAAGCGAGCAGCATCAAACTCCTCCAACATTTTCTTCAGTGCTGGTATTAGGATTCTAACTGCCAGTTCATTCAGGAATTTTTCATCCTTAGTTTTCGTCAGTAGCGTAAGCACGTTGGCTAGATTATCAGGTAGCTCCTCTCCACAATCATGTTCCACTATTGCCTGTTCTTTCTTCATATGCACGAGGAATTCCCCACGTTTATAATCTTCTCCAAAAAGCACGTATCCAATATCCAGAAAGCAAATGGCCTGGATGTGAAAGGTCTTATTGAACAACTCCTCGAGGGTATCAGTGGATTCAGTTGTTGTATAATCAACGAATCGCTTCATTTCTACAGCCGCATCAGGATAATATGTTTCCAATAAATTCATGCATTCGCGCACATCATTTTGATACCCTTCAACCGGATACCTAAATAGTGCTGAAAATAAGCTATAATGTGAAGCCTCAATCATACTATAATCCTCTGGCAGGTTTTTCTTTAAATCCAAATCCTGTTTCTCCTTTGGCATCTGCTGTTGCCTCTAGCATCTCTATAGATTCTTCTCGGTGTGCTGGAGGAATAACAAATCTCTCATCGAATGTTGCCAAGGACGTTAGTCTAAAAATAGCATTTGCCATATCTGGACTTAATCCAACATCTTTCATTGCATTCGTGATTTCATCGTCATTCAAATCTCCAACTGTCGTTCCTCTTCTATGGAGTTTTACAGCTAGCAATTTCTTTAACACATTTCTAACTCTATCTTCATCTCCAGCAGAAAATAATGATGCCAGATATTTCATTGGCAATCTTGACTTTTCAATGCCAGCAAACAATGATTCAGATGTCGTATTGTATGTTCCCTCACTATCTACACTTGCCATTGCTGGAAGCATTGGTGGTACATAGAACAAGTTTGGAATAGTTCTGAACTCAGGATGAAGTGGTAATGCAATTCCCCATTCTTTAACAAACTTGTACACAGGTGAATTTTGTGCTGCAGTAATTGTAGAATCTGGAACTCCGTTACTTTGTGCGCTTTTAATTACCTCTGGGTCATTAGGATCTACATAGATATCCAATTGGCTATCTATCAAATTCTTTTCATCGGCATTCGCAACACCTTCGATTTTGTCAGCATCATAAAGCATAACTCCCAGATATCTGATACGACCTACGCACGAATGCATACAAGCAGGTGCTTGGCCAGATTCCAATCGTGGATAACACAGTATGCACTTTTCTGATTTACCCGTATTCCAGTTGAAATAACTCTTTTTGTATGGACAAGCTGTCACACACATTCTCCAAGCTCTACATCTGTTTTGATTTATAAGCACTACCCCGTCCTCTCCTCTTTTATAAAGAGCTCCTGATGGGCATGAAGCAACACAAGCTGGATTCAGACAATGATTACAAATTCTTGGAAGGTAATGGAAGGTCATACGCTCCAATTGGAACATACTCTCCTGCTCAGCTTCTGTAAGATTTTTGAAGTTTACATCATTACGAGCATAATCTGGAGTACCACTAAGATCATCATCCCAGTTTGGACCAGATTGAATCTCAATAGGTTCTCCAGTTATCAAAGAGACAGCTCTGGCAGTTGGCTGATCATCACCTTCTGGAGCCGTGAAAAGATCCTGATATTTATATGCCCATGGCACATAATAATCTTCAAGTAGAGGTAGGTGTGGATTGTGAAAAATATTCTTCAATCCTTTTAGCTTTCCTGCTCCTTTCAGAGATACAGAATTTCCATTCTTTTCCCATCCACCTTTGTAAATCTCCTGATCTTCCCACTTGGTAGGATATCCGGTTCCGGGTTTGGTTTCAACATTATTCCACCACATGTATTCAGCCCCTCTTCTATCTGTCCAGATATTCTTACATGCTACCGAACAAGTATGGCACCCTATACATTTGTCAAGGTGAAAAACCATCGAAACTTGTGATCTTATATCCATTTTCTGTTTTTTTAGCTTCGTATTGTTAATACTCCAATTTTGTCATTTTCCTTACCAACACATGTGTGTCTCTATTTACTCCAACCGGACCCCAGTAGTTGAAATGGAAGGTAAACTGTCCATAACCACCGCACATTAGATTTGGCTTCAAGTGAACTCTTGTAAATGAATTGTTCATTCCTCCTCTTCGAGCCTCACCCTTCTTGCCTCTTCTTATTTGAGACTTAGGAATGTTATAGGTACGTTCTACTGCATGGTAGACCAGACAAACTCCTTTTGGAATCCTGGCACTCACACATGCTCTTGTTACGTATACACCATGGTCATTGTACACTTCCACATAATCATTATCATTGATACCCAACTCTGCGGCATCACCCTCACTTAACCAACAGGGCTCACAACCACGTGAAAGCGTTAGCATTCGCAAGGTGTCTCCGTAAGTGGAGTGGATGTGCCACTTCCCGTGAGGAGTAAGGCAATTCAACATTTTGGCTTGACCATCATTGACCGTTTGCCTCAGATCACCATATACTTCGGGAGTTGGAGAAGGCTTGTATGTAGACAAGTGCTCTCCAAATGCTATATATGCATCATGATCCAAGTAGAAATGCTGACGCCCGGTGAGTGTTCTCCAAGGAACAAGCATGTCTACATTATATGTGTAGGCTGCATATGTCCTGCCTTCATGCATAAGTCCTGACCAAAGCGGTGAAGAATTATACCTCTTAGGTTGAGCTTGCAAATCGAGGTACTCGATTTTCACATCTTCATACGGTTCTCCTAACTTAGCCACTTCCTCTACTCCAATCTTCTCGGCCATATTTTTATAGCACCGATCAGTCAATTTACCATTTGTAAGGGTAGATAGCTTAAGTATTGCATTGATAGCTTCCACATCCTTCTTCAAAGACGGATACTCTGTCCCATCATCCCACTTCTGAATGTGCTGGCGATGCTCGAGCATTTCATCATAAATATCATCGCACATATAGCTATTACCATGAGCTCCCAGTCCATTTTTGGCAATTCCTTCTCCGAGAGAGATGAACTTGTCGTAAATTTTGGTGTAATCCCTTTCAACAAATGCAATTTTGTGCATCGTCTTACCTGGAATTGGTTCACATTCCCCTTTGCTCCAGTCCTGAAGATTCGTTTGGCTTATTTCATCTTCGGAATCATGAGAAAGAGGAATATTCACCACATCCTTCATCTTATCGGGCAGATGCTCTGGTGCCATTTCGGTGACTTTCTTTGCAAGCGCTTGGAAGATTTGCCAATCTGTTTTCGCTTCCCACACAGGCGCAATCGCCTCCGACAATGGATGAATAAATGAGTGCATATCAGTAGAATTGATATCAGCCTTTTCGTACCATGATGCTGTAGGAAGAACAATATCAGAGTAAAGTGCCGAGGTATCCATTCGGAAATTGATGTCAATCACCAAGTCCATCTTGCCCCTTGCTCCTTCTTTTTTGTAGGTAATATCTTTTACACTTTCCCCTGCTACTTCATCAGCAATTTTATTTGTGTGTGTCCCCAAATAATGGTCAAGAAAATACTCGTGACCTTTTGCTGAAGTGCCAATCGCATTCCCTCTCCAAATAAACCATACTCTTGGGAAGTTGATTTCTTCATCAGGCTCCACAACAGAGTGCTTTAAATCACCAGATTTTAATTTATCAACGATGTAGCTTCTGATTTCATCGTCATTTTTTGCTCCAGACTTCTCAGCGTCCTTTACAATCTCGAAATTGTTTTTATTGTACTGAGGATAATACGGCATCCATCCATTTCGAACCGCCATCACCGTCCAGTCAGCCGTATGCATATTAGCCAGCTTATTATCAGGTGAGGAGTTATAGAATTTCTGATTTCCATCGTACCTCCACTGGCTTGAATTAATGTAGTGCCAGATTGGACCTTGTTGTAGTCGCGCTGCACCTTGCCAATCTTTACCACTCATGATTGTAGCCCATGAATCCATTGGAGCAAGTTTTTCCTGACCAACATAGTGGTTCATTCCACCACCATTTTTACCATTACATCCGGTAAGCATTTGTGCCATTATGGATGATCTGTACATCAGGTTGTTATGGAACCAGTGATTGATTGCTGCTCCAACAATGACCATACATTTACCTTCAGTTTTTTCTGCGGTCACAGACCACTCACGTGCCAACTGCAGAACAGTCTCTTTTCCGATTCCTGTGAAAATTTCCTGCCATGCTGGTGTATATGCCTGATCCTTATCATCGTAAGACGATGGATAGTCACCTTCCAATCCACGACCAACACCATATTGTGCCATTGTAAGGTCGTAAATAGTAGTTACAGGCGTCTTTTTACCATCTTCTGTTTTGATGTAACGAACAGGAACTCCCCGATTCGCAGTTTTATCAAGTCCGTATTCAACGAACTCAACTTGAAGAATATCGTCATGCTCTTTGATTAATGACAATTCAGGATCATAAGCTTTTCCTGTCTCGCCATCTTCATATTTCAGGTTCCACTTTCCCTTTTCGTCTTGCCATCTATATCCTGAAGTTCCCATTGGCGAAACAAGGTCACCTGACTTGGTATCGAAATTCAAGAATTTCCAGTCTCCGTTTTCAGCATTTTTGTGAGAAGACACTTCGTTGGCTCTTACCATTCTTCCAGGAACCAACTTATCGCCATCCTTATCTAGTTTAACAAGGAAAGGGCAGTCTGTGTATCTTTTAACATAATCTATGAAATAAGGAACTGGATTATCAACATGGCATTCTTTAAGAATCACATGAGTAACTGCCATCCAAAATGCTCCATCGGAACCAGCATGCACTGGTATCCATTGATCCGCGTGTTTGGCCACCATATTAAAGTCAGGTGCCATAACCACGGTTTTCGTACCATTATGCCTTGCTTCTGAAAAGAAGTGTATGTCAGGTGTACGTGTCATTCCAAGATTCGCTCCCATAGAAACGATGAACTTAGACTGATACCAGTCTGCACTTTCACAAACATCTGTTTGCTCTCCCCAAATTTCTGGATAGGCATTCGGTAAGTCACAGTACCAATCGTAGAAACTGAGATTGACACCTCCCATGAGTTGCAGATATCTTGCCCCAGAGGCATAACTCAACATAGACATTGCAGGGATCGGTGAGAATCCAATGATTCTATCCGAGCCGTACTTTTGAATCGTGTAAATATTGGAAGCAGCTATCAATTCCAGAAGCTCTTCCCATCTAACTCTTCTAAAACCACCTTTACCTCTCGCTCGCTGATATCTATGCCTTTTTTCTGGATCAGCTTGGATACTTTCCCAAGCCTTAACGGCATTGTTGTCATTAGCCGTCATGGCATCTCTGAACATATCGATTAATGCACCTCTTATAATAGGATACTTTACTCGTATTGGGCTATACAAATACCATGAATAGGAAATTCCTCGTTGGCAGCCCCGTGGTTCGTAAGGTGGAACCTCTTTATTGAACTGCGGATAATCAACCTGCTGTAACTCCCAAACCACTATACCATCCTTGACATGAATTGCCCAAGAACAACCCCCTGTACAGTTTACCCCGTGAGTACTTCTCACCACTTTATCATACTGCCATCTGTTTCGATAAAACTCTTCCCACTTTCGGGTTTTAGGTGATATAATATCTTCAATCCAACTCATATTATACTTTTTGAAATGTTCAGTTATCTTTAGTTTATAGGCTTAATCTGCCTATCAAATATTTCCTTTTTAACGGATTCTTTCTTTCGATTTGTCCAGAACAAGTAGACCATTATCAACCAGACGATAAGGCCAACTGGACCATATGCCAAGAAAATCTCATTATTAGAGGCCATCTGTTGCTCACCGCTATTCGAATCTACAAACTGAAGAAAAGCCTTTATATCAGCTATTTCTTCTTCCGTCAACCTATTGCTACTATACGCACTGGCCATAGCTGGAAACGGAGGTGCTCCAATTATCCCTGATAGTCCTGCATCTCCCAATCTGGCATAAACGTTCGTCAAATCTTTAGCAAGCAATCCTCCGCTTGTAATGAGATCGTTGTTCACATTGTGACATGAAATGCATGAAGCACCGCCATTTTCAAATTTCATGCTACCTTCAAATAATCTTGATCCAGAAAGTATCGCATCGTCTGATGATTTCACGGCTTGTTGCGAATCTTGAAGCGTACCTGTTAATGGTGGTTTTTTGACAATGGCATTTGCTTCGTTGAAGCAAAAAAGGCTGACTATTAGTAGTAACAGAATTTTTTTGTATGGCCCGTGATTCTTCTTCATGTCAGATACTTAGATTAGGAAAAGAGTAAAGTCTTATATCATTTTTTAAAAGTCAGTATTGTGAACAGGCAATAAAATGATCTGGATCATAGTTTGACTCTATTGGCATTAGAAATGAACTTTTTTCATAATTACTAATCACTGATCTTAGGTTTTCGATCAAATATGAAAAAAAAAAAGACCTCACAGATTATATGAAGTCACAACTCTAAATCATTTAGTATAACAAGCGATATGTACAAAATATTCCACTCTAATT
>JAAEPI010000245.1 GCA_024232835.1 Cytophagales bacterium | reverse complement strand
TTCTTTTTGAATGCATTTTGGTTTGCATGGGTGTGAAAAGTTTTGGCGGAAGTCTCGGAGGAATTTATTGGAATTTGTTGAAGTGGAAAAATGTATGTTCACTCATTCCCGGTTTCGAATTCCTTTCCTGTCCCTTTTGTAGTATTGATTGTCGGTACTACTGTGTGTGTTATCGTGTACTATATTAGAAGTGTGATTGTAAATTAATGAGTAACAGGGCCAAAATTATTTTTGTTCCATTGGTCGGGCCAAGAGGCAATGTCGATGGACTTAAATTATTAGTAATCATTTTTCTCGCATAGAAACAAAAGGGAAGGAAGAACAAGTTTGAAAGTTATAGTCAAGTCAAGTGGAAGTTTATCTGAAGGAATTTAGAAGGAAAGAGTTTGGTTTATTCAAGGGAAGTTTCCAAGTATTCACGAATTTTTGAAAGATGGCACATCGAACTGAACTTGTAGAGCGTCAATACGGAGGAGTTCAAGAGGCTCCTCTCGATTTATCCTGTATAAAGCAAGAACCAGAGTGGGATCCGGATGGTCAGGCTAGGCAAGCCTACGGCTACCCGAATATTCTGCAGGAGTCGAGTTGGGGCCAGGCTTCATCTCTACAGGCCCTGCAGGAAAAACGTAGTCGTA
>JAAEPI010000244.1 GCA_024232835.1 Cytophagales bacterium | reverse complement strand
TTTGTAACATATCCATATGGTCTTGTAAGTTTTCCTGCAATTTCTTTTCGCTTCTTGGGGACACCTTTTGAGATAGTCCCTGTTTTTGATCGCAGTTTAGGTATTCATCTGGGTTTTTCTCTGGTGAATACGAGGGCAAAAAGTATAACGCTATTTGTTCACTGTTTTCTGCCACCCATGCTTTTACTATTTTACTGTGATGTACCCTTAGGTTGTCTAGTATCAAATATATTTTCCTGCCCCTGCCTTTGATAAGCTGTTCTAGGAATTTTATAAACATATCGGCATTCATTGTATCTGTATAGATCATAAATTCAACTTTCCCTTGATTGGTTATTGTTAAAATCATATTGACTGAAAAACGCCTGGACATGCTTTTTTTTACTGGAGTCTTGACTTTAGGGGCATAGGAGTGTCCATGTTGACAATTGTTTTTACCCCCTGTTTCATCACCCCAATGAATTTCAGCATTTTCTAGTTTTGCACTTTCTTTGATTGCAGGATATTCTTCATCAAGCCATTGTTGAACCATTTTCGGATTTTGTTCTTAGGCTCGTTTCTTGGGCTTACGTGGTGTGAACCCCCATGAACGAAGATAGTTACCCATGGTAGTAAGGGCTAATTTCACACCAAATTCTGGCTCAACCAGCTCCATCACTGCTTTCCTTGTCCAAAGGGCGTATGGAAGGTTAAGTTGATCTGGCATAGTATCATATATCATGTCCTGAATTTTCTGTTCTTCAGACCTGCTGAGAAGTTTTTTATCCTCCGACTTGACACTGGACTATACTTCGAGCTGATGGCTGTGAAGTACATGCCTGACCAAACGGGCAGATATACGACGGTTAGCAGAGCATGCCAAGACTGTTCCTTACACCGATCAGGGCTTTTTAGTACTTTATAACTAGGCTTTTTCAACTCAGATACGCAAATAGAATGCTTTAAAGTCAATCTTGAGTTTTTCGATTTGTAACTTTGGACTCATGGCAGATAAACGATATCAACGAGCAAGGCACTGATTAAACCCGAATTATGCGATAGATTTCGTTATGAGATTCAAAAGAACAAAGAATCAGTGAGTTATGGATGAAAAGCATAGCACCGCTATGGTTAAGGACATAGCTCGAACGAAGTAGCTGATTCACAGTTATTTTGGATCGGAATAGAATTCCTATTGCATATTTCGGGTTAAACCATAAGATTAAAAACCAATGACTAAAGAGGTTAAAGAGAAAAAGAAAGTGGTGAAAAGAGAAACGTACGAGACACTTAAAGATTTGTATTATTCTGGTAAGGTGAAGCCCTCATTAAATAAAATTCTTGTTGAATTAAAAAATGATCCTGAAAACATAGCACTCATTCTTTTGACTTGTCAGTGCTTGGAAAGAACTAAGGATTTTGATGAGTTGACAACTTACGCAGATGTTTCTATTAAGTTGGCTCCTGAAATTGCAGGAGGATATTATTACAAGGGAGTGGCTTTTCATCATTCAAAAGGAAAAGAGCAAGAAGCTCTAAAAAACTTTAACCAAGCTCTAACCTTAGACCCAGACAACCCAGTTTATCTTAGAAGTAAAGCCACCACTCATCTTTTACTTTTTAAAGATTATCATTTACCTATAAATTTTGCTGAAAAGCATAGGGTTAAAGCAGAAGAGAATCTAAAAAAAATTATTGAGCTGATAGAGCAAAAAGAAACTCCTGATTATTTAGATTTTTTGACTATCGCGGATGTGTGTATTATGGTTAGTCAAAATCTGGACGCCAAGAAGTACTACATCAAAGCGGTAAAAGCCTTTGATGCTTCTGATGAGTCAAAACAGGATATGAATATCTACAAAGACATCATTAAGGCTCAAAAAGCTTGTATAAGGTTGATAGATAAATTCACTGAATAATAATTTCGAAAAGTCCTTTTGCTGTTTTCTAGTCTGTTTTGGGAGTTTAGATTTTCGATTAGCCCAGCTTCTGACTATCTACCTTTACCAAATGGTGGGTAAAAACTAAGGACGAAAGAGCCATTCTAAGTAAACTGGGAATATCGTCACTGAACCCCAGGTAAGTGCGTGCCCATGCCGCCATAACAACTGATAATGAAGTCGTTTTACTCTCTCCAACATAAGAAAGTTCGAGCTCAGGACTTCTTCATCAATAATGACCAGAATAAAAAAATAGTCCAAGTCAAAAAATGCCTTGAAATCTGAGAACTAAACAGACATAAATTTGTTACTCGTTAGAAAGCTGTTCAATTTTGGTAGCTTATTGTTTACATCGATCAATACATGAAATTCGCAACCAAAGCCCTTCATGCAGGCATCCAACCAGACCCGTCTACTGGTGCCATCATGACTCCTATTTTTCAAACCTCGACATACGTTCAGGAAGCCCCCAATGACCATAAGGGGTATGAATACGCTCGAACTCAAAATCCTACTCGCTCGGTATTGGAAGCAAATCTTGTTGCTTTAGAAAACGGCAAGTTCGGGAGATGCTTTGCTTCAGGAATGAGCGCTACTGAAACGGTTATCAAAATGCTGAGACCCGGAGATGAGGTGGTGAGCACGAATGATCTATATGGTGGAGCCTATCGCCTATTTACAAAAATATTCGCAGACTTTGGCATCAAGTTCACCTTCGTGGATATGAAGGACCTGACAAACATCGAAGCAGCGATGACAGATAAAACCAAACTGCTTTGGCTAGAGACCCCAACCAATCCAATGATCAATATCATCGACATAGAAGGTGCTGTTGGCATAGCGAAGAAGTATGGAGCCAAAGTACTTGTTGACAACACATTTGCTTCACCTTACCTGCAAAATCCATTGGACTTAGGGGCTGATATTGTCATGCACTCAATAACCAAATTTATTGGAGGACATTCAGATGTGATTATGGGTTTCCTAGGCACCAACGACCCTGACCTGGATGAGCAAATTGCATTTATCCAAAATTCAAGTGGCGCGGTTCCAAGTCCAAATGATTGTTTTCTTGTTCTCAGAGGTATAAAAACCCTTCATATCCGAATGGAGCGCCATTGTGAAAATGGAGTGAAGGTGGCTAATTATCTAAAAAACCATTCACGTGTTGATAAGGTCTATTGGCCTGGATTCGAGGATCATACCAATCATGAAGTGGCAAAAAGCCAAATGCGTGGTTTTGGTGGGATGCTCTCCTTTGTGCTAGTAGGTGACGACATGGGTGATGCGTATCGTGTGATGGAAAAATTCAAAATATTCAGTCTTGCAGAATCCTTGGGTGGTGTGGAGTCACTTGTTGGCCATCCGGCAAGTATGACTCATGCAGCTATTCCCAGAGAAGAGCGCATGGCCAATGGATTGTCAGATTCACTCATTCGTCTGAGCGTGGGTATCGAAGATGCTGATGACCTGATTGCAGACCTGGAGCAAGCGATTGGGTGAGTTGAAATTATAGTATCTTGGATATGATGACTTCAAAAACTGTAACTACTCAGCAGGGCCTAAATCGAGCTAAGAATTATACAAGTCGGCATAAAAACATACCAGAAAAGGCTTCAATTTCAAAATGAATCAGATTCAAATAACTACGATTCAAGCCATATAAGGGTGGTTTGATGGCTAATATCTCAAAATCAGAAAAAAATAATGGGTAGTCAACAGTAGGTTGTGTGTAACTAATTGTGTTTTCTTAGCTGATTATCTCCAAAAGGAATGATTTTGCTCAAACACTACTGGTTTTGAGCAGCAAGGACAAACAAATTAACCCCTGATTATGCATTAGCATATTGAAAAGGAGGGCTTGAATTACTAATTTGAGCAAACAGGCCATCCATCCAGTTTCTTCTTTTGGAAGGTAAAGCGATCTTCAACACCTTTTTATTGGCATGATTTACTGTCCAAGCTCCTAAT
>JAAEPI010000243.1 GCA_024232835.1 Cytophagales bacterium | reverse complement strand
GGCTTCGAAAAAGATTTTGGACACTCTATATCCTTTGTAGTATCCGATAAAGCAAATATCGGCGACCCTTGTTGTTGTGAAATTACACCAGAAAGGTTTGAGCTGTTTTCATGAAACAGAGGATGCAGAGAAGCATTTATTGTGACATTCTTTTCAATGTCTTTTTGGCCATTCTCCATAATTTCTCCATCTGAAGCGCTATAGGAGATTCCTCGCATTTTGACACAGACGATTCCTTGTTCATCACAAAGATCAATATCCAGTTTTTGGACGTTGTCCGATGCTGTACTACCGCTTGAATAGCGTACCCAGGCGTACATCTCGGATGTACAAGAACTTAATATTTCCAGCGATTCCAGTGCAAATGGAAAGGATGGTTCAAGTGGCGTCTCGCTACTATTTGGTAATGTGCTATTTCTAAGCATTAAGCCGATAGAAGATTGAAGCGCTGAATCCATCAAACTCGGATGCAGGATATACTCACTTTGTGTATCGTGAACGGATGAAGGAAGGCTTAGCTTTGCCAGAAGCTGATTTTCTCCCTGATAGATTTCACTGATCCCCCGGTGCCCCTCTCCATAATCTATCCCCATCTCTTTGAAAGCTTGATAGCAGCTTTCAGCGTTCAAGGTTCCTTGCTTCATTTGAGCCTTGAGTTCCTGAATATCAAGAGTAGACATCTCTTCTTTTTCCTTTATTTCCGCTACTCCCTGGGAATGAACTATTATCTCTTCTTCATTGTCAGATTCCGTATATACCTCGTATTGGATCTGACCAGAATCTTCTCCAAACAATCCTATATGCACTTTCTGGGAGGGGCAATTGGCAACAATGGGTTGAGC
>JAAEPI010000242.1 GCA_024232835.1 Cytophagales bacterium | reverse complement strand
TCAGTATTTAATCAGCGCCGAATCCTTTGTGATTTTAACGGCAAATGTCGGCCTTTTCAGCACAGTTCCTCTCAATCGTTATCCCAAGACATTGGCTTTCTGTCGGATGACGCTCAATCATTTTGAAAAACGCGATTATATTATTCGCCATGGAACGATGAAAGATCTGAAAACGCTCTATCAGTTAGAAAAGCTGTGCTGGAAAAAAGAGATCCAAATGCCCAACGCCCAAATTAAAGCTCGCATTGAGAAATACCCTCAAGGCCAGTTTGTTTTAGAAATGGGAGGGAAAGTTTCAGGTGTGATCTACAGCCAACGGATTGAAAGTGCACAAAAATTAGAGGGAGAGACTTCGTCAACCGTACACAGCCTGCACAATGATGAGGGAGAAGTTGTCCAGCTTTTAGCCGTCAACATTCATCCTGAAGCTCAAAATCAAAACCTTGGAGATCAACTTTTAGAGTTCATGCTTCAAAGATGCACAGCAATGAACGGAGTCAAATCTGTGCTGGGTGTGACTTTATGTAAGGATTATGATTCTTCCGGTACTCTCTCGTTTCGGCAATATATTCAACACCGGGATGAGCAGGGGAAACTGCTTGACTCGATTCTATCGTTTCATGAATCCCATGGAGCAACCATTGACAGAGTACTGAAAGGGCATAGGCCTAAAGATACAGCAAATGAGGGTTTTGGCGTCTTGATTTATTATGACCTTGCTCAAAGAGAACCTTCAGGCCGTAAGGGAATCACGGGAGCAAGTGTGAGGGACAAAAAAACCACAGTAGCGACTCATTCTTCCCTCAAAAAGCCTTCACAAGGGGAGATCGCGATGTTTCTCGAAGAGAAGGTTAAGGTCCTCTCAGGAGAGGGCAAGGCCTTTGAGATGGATCGTCCTTTGATGGAAATGGGCCTCGATTCTGCAGATTTACAAGAATTGCAAAATCAAATTCTCGAAAACCTGGAAGTCTCTTTGAAATCCGCCTTTTTCTTTCAATATAATACGATAGAGAAAGTTGTAGAGTACCTTGTTACAACTCTTGGTATTTCTCAGGAAGAAGCTGTGGTTGTGAGTTCTTTAAAACAATCGAAAACTTTCGGGGACAAGGAGGTCGCAGATGCATCAAACATTCCTGATTCTGAAAATCTATTGAAATCATCTCAATCAGAGTCAGAGCTTGTTGATTCAACAGACATTGCCATTGTGGGAATATCCTGCAAACTTCCAGGAGGAGTTGAAACACCAGGTGAGCTTTGGGAACTTCTGAAAGCAGGAGAAAGTGCGGTGGGACAAATGCCTGAAGGGAGATTTTCATGGCCTCAAGGTGTGGAGCCAGAAATAACGCACCCGGGAATCGATCGAGGAGGCTTTATCCGGGATGTTGCTTCATTTGATGCCGCTTTTTTTCGAATATCGCCCAAAGAAGCAGAAATGATGGATCCTCAGCAAAGGATTTTGTTGGAACTTTCGTGGTCTTGTCTTGAGGATGCGGGAATTCTTCCCGGGGATTTGAAGAATAGTGATACAGGGGTATTTATAGGAGCGAGTGGCTCTGATTACGCACGCTTACTGCAAGATGCAGGTGTGGAAGTGGAAGCTCATCTTGGAACGGG
>JAAEPI010000241.1 GCA_024232835.1 Cytophagales bacterium | reverse complement strand
TTATTGCCGGATTTATTCTTATGGCCCTAATTGTTTTGCTGGTGTGGCGTAATTTATCACACAGACGAAAAGCCAATATCATACTCCAGGAACAAAAAGAAGAGCTGGCAACAGCCCTTGAACATCTGAAAGAATCTCAAAGCCAGCTGATCCAGTCAGAGAAAATGGCCTCCCTCGGGCAGTTGATTGCAGGAATAGCCCATGAAGTAAACACTCCGCTGGGAGCGATAAAAGCCTCAAACGAATCCATTGTTTACAGCCTGAAAGATTCAGTACAAAAACAGCAGAAGCTTTTCAGACTGCTACCTGAGGATAAGGTGGATGATTACAATTTACTACTTGGTAAAAGTATGGATCAAACAACATTTTATTCATCAAAAGAATTGCGAGGATTCAGGAAGAGCATAAGAGAACAACTTGAAGAGCTGGGCATTGAAAGTGCCGACGACATTGCCGATACATTGGTTGATATGAGAATTATTGATGACATCACTCCTTTTATTCCTCTTTTGAAGGATAAGAATGTAGACTTGATCCTTGATGCAGGGTATAATATGTCCAACCAATACAGAAGCAGTTTAAATATTAAGACAGCTGTTGAGAAAGCAAGCAAAGTCACATTTGCTTTGAAAACATATGCGCGGTTCGGAGAAACAGAAACAAAAGTAGAGGCAAGTATCATAGAAAGCATAGAAACTGTATTGATCCTATACCAAAATCGATTAAAAGAAGGTGTTGAGCTGATAAGGAATTTTGAAGATGTTCCCGAAC
>JAAEPI010000240.1 GCA_024232835.1 Cytophagales bacterium | reverse complement strand
AGGTCTCTAATACGGATGCATCTTTCCAGGCAAAAAAAGCCGCTTTAAAATAGTTCTGATGATTATTGATGCCTATAACGAGTAGGTTAAATTTCGAATTGTGTTCCAATCCTTCAAAGATATTTTTCTCATTATCAAATTTAATCAGCAAATCTAGTGACGGAAGCCATCTTTGCCGCAAAGGGAATGAACCCTGATCATTATGAACACTTGAGGGCAGGATAATTCCAACGCGACCATTTTTGTTTTTTAGGTACAAGCAAAGTTCAAGGAACATTTTATATGAATTAATGTCTGCTGCTCCTTGATAACGAAACGGGTAAGAACTATTAACATAGCCAAGGTTCTGCTCTCTGTACGACCTCCAAAATCTATGCAACCTAACTGAATCCTTATAGCTTCTGGTTAAGGAAAATTTATGATTATTACCCCCCTCAGATTCATCACCAAACGGATATGCTGCATGTCTATTCCAGTTTGATAATGCTCGAAATTGAGCATTGTAGTGTAGCCAGTCAATCTCAACTTCTAAGACATTCTCAAAGTATGTGGTTTGGTGGCGAAGTGCTTCTTGTTTGCCGTATGTTCGATAAAGAGGATCAATGTTTGAGAAGAATTCTTGAGATTTTGGCT
>JAAEPI010000239.1 GCA_024232835.1 Cytophagales bacterium | reverse complement strand
TTTTTTTTCTTCACCTTTTTTTACGAACTTATACATTGATATAATCTGTCCAAATAGATTGGAATATGATAGCCACCAAAAGAATCTTCTGCTTTCTACTAATTATTACTTATTTGAAAGTTTACTCGGATTGCGATTCGACATTGATTGACACAAATGATGAATTTGTAGGAACGTTTCAATCGAGGCTGTCTTTGGATTTGACAACAAATGAATCCATTTATAATCTATGGGATGATGATGATTCCAATTTAGGATTTGACAGGTCTTTAACCGAGGTTGATTTTGCAGACGGAGACAATTGTGGATTAGCCGAGGTAGTAACGTTAGGCGTTCATACCACTCCATATACTGATTATTGGTATGAATTCACACCGACAGTACCAGATTATTATGTGATATCGTCTCTTGGTTTAGCAACTACGGATACTTATTTGAAAGTTTACTCGGATTGCGGTTTGACATTGATTGACTCAAATGATGATTATGCAGGAACGGTTCAATCGAGTCTGTCTTTGAATTTGAAAGCTAGTGAAACCATATATATTCTATGGGATGATAATTATTCCAGTTTAGGATTTGACTGGTCTCTATCTAAGGGAATTTTGGAAGGAGAAAATTGTAAATTCGCACATGGAGTAACATCATCAGGCGATCAAACACTTCCAGAAACATCTATAGGTTATTACTGGTACAGGTATACTATGAAAAGTACGGCTAAACTGGAAGTGAGTTCAGCAACTTCAAATGATGTTGAATTATACTACAATACCTGTGATAATTTGACTTCTGGTGGTTCAGGTACTGGTTCAGCAGCAGGAATTGATTTTGAGGCTGGAGATGACGTATTTATAGGCTGGTATGCAAATGGTGGTGGTTTTAACTGGTCGTTAATCGAGGTTGATTTTGAGAAAGGAGACAAATGTGAATTAGCCGATGTAGTAACGTCAGGCGATCATACCCTTCCAGTAACACCTTTAGACTATTACTGGTACAAGTATACCATGACAAGTACGGCCAAACTGGTAGTGACATCAACAACATCAAATTATGTTACAATACAATACAATACCTGTAATAGTTTGCTTTGGGGCGGTTCAGGTGCTGGTTCAGTAACAGGAATTGATTTTGAGGCTGGAGATGACGTATTTATATACTGGTATGCAAATGGTGGTGGTTTTAACTGGTCGTTAACCGAGGTTGATTTTGAGGAAGGAGACAAGTGTGAATTAGCTGAGGTAGTAACGTCAGGCAATCATACCCGTCCAGTGACATCTTTAGACGAGTACTGGTACAAATATACTATGACAAGTACAGCCAGGCTGGAAGTGATCTCAGCAACGTCAAATTATGTTGAATTATACGCCAATACCTGTGATAATTTGTCTTCTGCTGGTTCAGGTTTTGGTTCAGTAGCAGGAGATTTTGAGGCTGGAGATGACGTATTTATACGCTGGGAAGCAAATGGTGGTTTTAACTGGTCGTTAATCGAGGATGACAATTGTGACCATGCCAAGGTAGTAACATCAGGCAATCATACCTTTCCGGTGACATCTTTAAACTATTACTGGTACAGGTATACTATGAAAAGTACGGCTAAACTGGAAGTGAGTTCAGCAACTTCAAATGATGTTGAATTATACTACAATACCTGTGATAATTTGACTTCTGGTGGTTCAGG
>JAAEPI010000238.1 GCA_024232835.1 Cytophagales bacterium | reverse complement strand
TGAAGTTATCAAACTTGGAACTAATTCAGATCATTTCTTTATAAGATCACATATCAGCCCCTTTACACCATTACAGCACTCCAGTTCATCTAAAATACTAACATATAGGAAGTTTGAGGAAATCGATACAATTTCCTTTAGGATGGATTTGACGGACTCAGGGATTATGGGTTGTCTCAATTGCTCAGATGTTCATCAAGCCGTATCACTTTTTGACAATTCACTGCTCAACCTCATAGATAAACACTGCCCGGTTATCAAGAGGAAAGTGACATTGAAAGAACCAGGTGCAATTTGGTTTGATCAGGATCTGAGGGATATGCGAGCCCGCAGACGCGCGTTAGAAAGATTACATCGAAAACATCCCAACTCGGTTAATCGTGCTAACTACATTAAACTGTGTCGGACTTTCAGCAAATTCGTTTGGGTTAAAAAGAAAGCATTTTATCAAAAATCCTTGGAATCGTCGAGGAGGAACTCAAAAGCTTTGTATAAGAAAATAAATAAACTCATAGGCAAATGA
>JAAEPI010000237.1 GCA_024232835.1 Cytophagales bacterium | reverse complement strand
CGCCAAAATGGCATAGAGATGAAATAATTCTTGCATTAGATTTATATTATAAGTTAGACAAGAAAAATTTAGATAGTTCAAATTCTGAAGTGATTTCACTTTCTCAAACTTTAAACAAATTACCTATACACAAAGATATAAGCAATACTAAATTTAGAAATCAAAATGGTGATATCGTATTAATCAATCCATCAGAGCACGTAAACAAGCTTCTGATTATTATTAAATTAAAAAATTTATTCAATATTGCGCAAACTGAAGAAGAAGCGCAGGAGCTAATCAACAACTAGAATGAGTAAAGTAGACGTCCTATTGGGTCTTCAATGGGGAGATGAAGGAAAAGGAAAAGTGGTGGATTATCTCGCACCAAAGTACGATATAGTGGCTAGATTCCAGGGTGGTCCCAATGCTGGGCATACATTGGAGTTTGACGGTATCAAACATGTTCTTCATCAGATTCCATCTGGAGTATTTCACGAAGGCATTCTCAATGTGATTGGGAATGGAGTCGTATTGGACCCAATAATCTTCCAGAGAGAAATTGAAGATTTGGATACATTCAATCTTGATTTAAAAAAACATCTGGTCATTTCAAATAGGGCTCAGATGATTATCCCCACCCACCGCATGCTCGATCAAGCGTATGAGCTTGCCAAAGGTGATAAAAAGATTGGTTCCACCCTTCGGGGGATTGGCCCCACATATCAAGACAAGGCAGCAAGAAAAGGACTTAGAATAGGAGATATCAATGAACCGAATTTTTTGGAGAGATACAATGAGCTGAGAGATTTTCATTTGCATATTCTTGAAAGGTATGATTTTGAAGCTAAGCTTAAAGATGAAGAAGAAAAATTCTTTAAAGCCATAGAAGTTGTTCGAGGTTTTGACATTCTGAACACAGAGTATCACATAAATCAAGCCCTAGTTGATGATAAGAAAATTCTAGCCGAAGGGGCACAGGGATCTTTGCTTGATATTGATTTTGGAAGCTTCCCTTATGTTACTAGCAGCAATACGGTAGCAGCAGGAGCATGCATAGGGCTTGGAGTGGCTCCTCGAAATATCGGTGAAGTTTTCGGAATCTTTAAAGCGTATTGCACTAGAGTGGGAAGCGGCCCGTTTCCAACCGAATTATTTGGTGATGAGGGAGAAGAGCTAAGAAAATTGGGGAATGAATTTGGAGCAACTACAGGACGACCAAGACGATGTGGCTGGCTGGACATGCCGGCTCTTAAGTATGCTTCCATGATTAACGGGGTAACTCAATTATTCATGATGAAAGCTGATGTCTTAGAAGGGTTGGAACAAGTTAAAGTAGCAAACGGTTATACCCATGATGGTCAGAGTACAATTGAATTGCCTCTTTACATGGAATCAGAGAATTTTGAAGTAACCTTGAACACCCTCAGAGGATGGGGTAAAGTTCAGTCTAACAATTTTGATGAACTTCCAGATGGACTTGTAGAGTATGTTAAGTATATCGAAAGTTCCACTAATTGCCCCATTAATATGGTTTCAATCGGACCCGATAGAACCCAAACGATATTCCGAAATTAATTTCGCAATTAGTACCACCCAATTTTAATCATTAGTATATCTTTGCGTTCCTATTTCGGAGAAGCCGAAATAAGCCTTTTAAGAAGGTTTGAAAAAAAATAAAATAATTCTTGGTGGTTAAAAAGGTATGTCTATCTTTGCAGCCGCTTAAGCAGGAGGTAGAGAGAAGAGAGGGGGAATTAAGCATCAGATTACAAGAAGTGTAGTCTCAATTTTTAACCAGATTTAGCGTTGAAATGAAGTTCTTTGAATGAATGTTATGTAGCGAATTGCTCCATTGATGGATCCGTAATATTTTGGGATTTTCAATGTCGTAGTTAGGGTCAATAAAATTGTAAGATTATATACAATGGAGAGTTTGATCCTGGCTCAGGATGAACGCTAGCGGCAGGCCTAATACATGCAAGTCGAGGGGCAGCAAGTCAGTTTACTGATGTTGGCGACCGGCGCACGGGTGCGTAACGCGTATGCAACCTACCTATTTCTGGGAGATAGCCCGGGGAAACCCGGATTAATATCCCATAGTATCACATGATGGCATCTGAAAGTGATTAAAGTTTCGATGGAAATAGATGGGCATGCGTAAGATTAGCTTGTTGGTGAGGTAATGGCTCACCAAGGCAACGATCTTTAGGGGGTCTGAGAGGATGATCCCCCACACTGGAACTGAGACACGGTCCAGACTCCTACGGGAGGCAGCAGTAGGGAATATTGGTCAATGGGCGAAAGCCTGAACCAGCCATGCCGCGTGCAGGATGACAGCTTTCTGAGTTGTAAACTGCTTTTCTATGAGAAGAAAAAACCCTTGCGAGGGTAATTGACGGTACCATAGGAATAAGCACCGGCTAACTCCGTGCCAGCAGCCGCGGTAATACGGAGGGTGCAAGCGTTATCCGGAATCACTGGGTTTAAAGGGTGCGTAGGCGGCATTATAAGTCAGAGGTGAAAGCTTACAGCTTAACTGTAAAACTGCCTTTGAAACTGTAATGCTTGAATCACGTTGAGGTCAGCGGAATG
>JAAEPI010000236.1 GCA_024232835.1 Cytophagales bacterium | reverse complement strand
CGGGCTGCATTTAATGCCGATTTTAGAGAAAAACTACTCGGAATTTAAATGCGATTGCCCTGCATGCCTATGGCTTGGCAGGGATGATGTGCCTGAGGCTAACATGAAAAATGCCGAAGGCATATTTCAAAGTGCAGGAAACATCATCAAATGCGCTGGAAATGCATGCACTTCAATGCTTGAAACAGCTATCCAATTCTTTGATAATCAATTGGTTAAGTATTTTTCAGCAAACCCTAATTATTTAGTTCATTTAGAATCAAACATTTGTATACTTATTTGATGCCTGGTTTTTTGATCAATGGATTTGGAGAATACCCAGCAGGCATTGGGGTTGAGGTTTTTTCAGTTACAAACTGACGACAGTGGAGTTGGGTGTCCCAGAAATCTTGCTATTTGGTACTGGCCGCATGCTTCCGGTCCACTGCCCATCAATTCATGGCTCTTCCCAGCAATAAAGTAACTATTGGCACTATCTGGCCAAATGCGTTTCATCCAGTGGGTTGCTCCCAGGGAATTTTCCGGTTCATCCATCGTATTGTAAATATTTGCCAGGTCTTCAAACAAATAGTAATGATCGTAAGGGATGTATTCACTGGTAATTACCACCGAATATGCCTTGCCAAAACGATTGCGATATTCCCTCACTGCAGCTTCTCTGGCAAGTTCTAAGTAATTTTTAGAGGAAGAATTATCATCAAGTTCTTCACGATACACTTCAGCTATTTGAATAAGGGTTGGTATCACCTGGTATTTATCGTCAATTAGCTCGGCAAATAATCGAAGAGACTCATGCGGTTTGTTAACGAATCGATAAGACCTTGCCAAGTGTGCTTTCATCGCCCTTGGTCTGTAGGGTGAAAATTGATCTACGAGTTCATAGTATCGAATGGCCTGTTCGAAATCCTTTTCAACATAATAGGCTTCTCCTTTAAAAATGAGCTCCTCCAATTTCTCACTACGGAAAATTCTCATGTCCTGTTCTTCCGTTTTGAAGGGTGCGAGATCGGCCATCAGAACAAGAGATTCCTTGATTTTGTCAGAGCTGTATAGCTCTAGGACCTGGTCGAAAATGACCCTTCGTTCCACTAGAATTTTTTCGTATTTATTCCGAAGATACAATTTATGCACCCCCATGACTCCCATGGCTACCAAAGCGATCAAAAATGTGATGCCAAATGCATACAAGGTTGATTTTATATTCCCTTTGTAGTCGAATTCTACATATGGGCGTCTCCTTGGTGGGTGGTGATACGAGGATGTTTGGGTTCGTGTAGACGAAAAATTCTGATAATGAAATTGGAGATCAAACTGAGTCTTTTTGTACGGATCAGAAAGAATTTGATAAGCTTCGTTGATTTTTTTGAATCGCTCTTCCATTTCCAAGTCTCCATGATGCTTATCAGGATGAAACCGTACTGCCAATGATTTGAAAGCCGCTTTTATTTGCTTCTGTGTAGCAGTTGGTGACAATTCAAGCGTTTGATAATGGTTTTTCATGATGGACTCAAGTACAACGTTTTACCCTATCAAATAGTCTATACGAATTTATTCCCCATCCAGATGCCTAAAAAACAGGCGATCAAACCACCCACAACGCTTATCGAAAAATAGCCTATGAACGATATCCACATGTCATTTTTAATGAAATTCACTCCTTCTAGCGCGAAAGTTGAAAATGTCGTAAATGCACCACAGAAGCCAATGGCAACAAACCAAAAAACAGGTTGATCTGATCTGACAGATAATCCAATAAGTAGTCCAATTAGCAGGCTGCCTATTAAATTCACAGCAAGGGTACCGCTAGGAAAGCTTCCAATCCATTTTTGAGATAGCAAATGCACCCCATATCTGGAGATACTCCCGAGAAATCCGCCTAGTCCGATTAATAACATTTGCCTCATTTCTGCATAATTTGATTTCAGCACACAAGTGCTCTAGATTATGATGCGTTCTTAGTCTAGTAACTTATTTAGTCCCTCTTTTTCAAAAAGGACTCTGCCAACTCGGATTTCCGACCATCCTTTTTTTAATCCAAAAGTAAAGTTAGGATTGCCATTTAACAATTCACAATCTAAGTAGTACGTCGAAACAAGTTGATTAGAAACGTCATGTAATTCCTGAATGTGCGTTGATATAAAAAAGTATGAATTATCGAATTTACTTAGCCCATTTATGGTGGTCCTACAAATCTCCAATGCATCTTCTCCATTCGTTCCACTAAATAGTTCATCAAAAACTGCAAAGCAACTATTTCCTTCTGTTGCTTGCTTTACCACATCTTTCAACCCGTTTATCTCTGTCATAAAATGACTGTAGCCATTATGGAGGTCATCTCTTCGATTAATTTTTATAGAAAAGCTTGTGCAAAAAGGGATTGCACCGCTGGATGCAGGAATTCCTAAACCTAGATGTCCAAAATACATACAAAGTCCAACCGCTCGCAAGAATGTTGATTTGCCAGACATATTGGGACCATTCAATACGATGACATTGCTTGATGTTTTAAAATCATTTTTCACCACATTGTCTACTAGTGGATGAAACAATTGTTTTAATTTAATTCCCGTATTTGTGAAAACAGGAAAGGCAAATTCATTTTTGATCAGACCAAGGTTAATTGAAAGGTATGATTCAAATAAAAAGAAGTCATCCCAGAAATTAGAAATCTCATTCCCCTTCCTCAGGATCATAATGGTATGTGAAATTTCAAATATATGCGAATTCTTTAGTCCACCTTCGGAAATCAAATTCGCATAATTATTCAAATTAAAAGAAGATAGAAAATCTACAATTCTATTTAAGGTTTGAGTAAAAACATCAGGGAATACCTCCAAGTCTAACCTTGAAAAATAATACTCTTCCAGCCTTGAAAAGAATAATATTAATTGATTGAGTGCGCCTACATAATGTGCTTTTTCCTTTTTTGAAATAAAAAATATGAATTCAATTTTTTTTTCTGAAAAATCAGCGAATGTCGAGTCAACCAAGAAGCGGTGAACTTCGTTTAGGTATAAACTGGTATATGAATAATCCTTTAATATTTTATGGTTGGCAGTAAAGCCTTTCAGAATTTTGTGCCTTGTCCTTATTTCATCTGTCGAAACAAGTGGGTTTTGTAAAATTTCAAGAATCTTGCTTTTGGTGAACGTGTTGAGAGAGTAGTCAAATAGAGGTAGAACTTCAATTTCGATATTTAAGTCTTGAATGTTATTCATACACATTGTGTTCGATTCATGTGTCATCCCTTAAAAAATCAACGCAATGCTTCTGCAAAGCAGGAAAAAATCTCTGAAACTCAACTTTATAATCCTCATAATGTTGTTTAAGATTTTCCGATGCATATTCCATTTTGGACTTAAAAGAAGTCCTACGAGACATCCCAGAGAGTGCCCGATGTATTCCTTCAACTAGCCGATAGTTATAGAGCCAATTGTCTTTTTTCATATACAAGAGCATGTGATTCGCTTCTGGTGGAAGGCTAGCCTTTAGTGAATCGATCATCTGGTAAAAGTCTTTGGTGAATTTCAGCAAAGGGATGTCTGAATATTCATTCCAATCGATTGCAAGAAAATGGTCGTAGAATACATCCACAATTACCGGTGAATAATGCCGAAAATCCGGCCTCAATCGTAGCTTGCTCTCTCTCACGATCGGATGTGTGTCCGTGAAATGATCGATTGCTCTATGGAGTTGAATACCTTTCTTAATGTCTGTATCAAAATCATTGATCGTATTTCCTTTCACAAAATCACCTATGAAATTACCCAGAGTGATTTCCTTATTGTTGCCGGATAAGTAAATGTGCGCAAGAAAATTCATTGATTTGATATCTTAATCGAATAGATTTGTTACAGTTAAAGTAAGTTAAGAATTTTTAGTACAGACTCAATTGGCTGACAGAAGTAGTTTTACTAGCAACACTCGTGCGCATATGAACATGCTCGTGCAACTTGCCCGTATCGATGGAGTGGTCGTGCAGGAGGAGATTGACTTAATTACCGAGATAGGAACGGGATTTGGCATGTCAACTGAAGAGATCAGTGTGTGTTTTGAAGATCCTGATGAAACTGGGGAATTGTCTGACTTAGCGGATGATGAAAAATATGAGCTCATCTATAACATGGTTCAAGTAATGAAAATCGATGGGCGACTTTATAAAGAAGAAATCCAGTATTGTGCAAAAATGGTAACTGGTCTTGGGTATGACGAAGAAGTGCTTACCAAGCTAATGCTAAAAATCTACAGTGATCCCCACATAACTACCGGGAAAGGATCTTTGAAGTCGTCAATTCAAAAGTATCTTAAATAAGCGCGTGGAGATTGTTGATTTTAAATTGAGATAATTAAATCATGAAAAATCTGTTTGTACTTTTTGTTCTTATCGTATCCATCCATAATTCTCAGGCTCAGGAAGAGGAAATCACAAAAGTTTTGGAGGCACAGGTTGAGTGCTGGAACAAGGGAGATCTAGAATGCTTTATGCAAAGTTACTTGAACTCAGACGAGCTGGTTTTTGTTGGGTCGAATGGTCCAAGATATGGGTGGCAAGTAACACTGAATAACTATAAGAAGAGTTACCCTGACAGAGCTGCGATGGGGACTCTAAGTTTTGATCTTTTGAAATTTCAACCCGTCGGAAAAAAACATTATCTGGTTATCGGGAAATGGGTATTAAATCGAGAACGAGATGCACCTCAGGGACATTTTTCTTTAGTACTGGAAAAAATCAAAGGTGAATGGAAAATTATTGCTGACCATTCCAGTTAATCGTCATGCTTCAAATTGAAGTCTCCCAGCTAGATTAGAGTTCCTTAACATGGGAAACAAATCAAATACGAGAAATCAAAAGGCGAACTTCGGGACTTTACCAGTTTTCATGACCACCATCTCCACGATTCTTGGAGCTATTTTATTCTTGAGATTTGGTTATTCGGTAGGCCACATGGGACTGTTGGGTACGCTCGGAATAATTCTTCTGAGCCACATGGTTACCATTCCCACAGCTTTAGCGGTTTCGGAGATTGCAACCAATCAGAAAGTAGAAGGAGGGGGGCTGTACTATATCATTTCAAGATCATTTGGAATTAACATTGGTGCGTCCATAGGTGTGACGCTATATCTGGCTCAGGCGATCAGCATTGCTTTTTACATCATTGCCTGTGCAGAAGCATTTTCTCCTGTTTTTGAATATATCAATTCAACTTTTGGATTAAACATTACCGACAAACGAATTGTTAGTGTTCCGCTAACGCTCGGTATATGTTTTCTTATGATTACCAAGGGAGCCAATATTGGAATGAAGGCTCTTTATGGTGTGATGATGATTCTGTTTGTTTCTATCGCGATGTTTTTCGCTGGGACTACTGGTTATCAGGAGCAGCACACATTGGATTTCTTGAATAAAATTCCAGATGGAGACAGTTTTTTCTATGTCTTCGCGATCATTTTCCCTGCCTTCACAGGTATGGCCGCTGGGGTCGGATTGTCCGGTGATTTGAAAGAGCCAAAAAAGGCCATTCCCCGAGGCACAATCTTGGCCACACTTGCAGGGATGCTTATTTATGCATTTGCCGCAGTAAAATTAAGTATAGCAGCAAGTCCTGAAGATCTTGCCACCGATCAGTTGATTATGTCAAAAATTGTGATCTGGGGTCCGATCATTCCTATAGGTTTGATTTGTGCCACCTTGTCCTCTGCTCTTGGCTCAATCATGGTGGCACCCAGAACACTTCAGGCATTAGCGAGTGATAAGGTCTTTGGAATAGCACCTGTCAATCGATGGATCAAAAAGGAAAGTGGTGAGAGCAGTGAACCCATCAATGGAGTGATTCTAACGAGCATTGTAGCAATCATCTTCGTGGCAGTTGGGAATGTGAATTTTGTAGCGGAAATAATTTCCATGTTTTTTATGGTGTCCTATGGCGCCATTTGCTTGATCTCATTCTTTCATCACTTTGCAGCGGATCCTTCATATCGGCCCGTGTTTAAGTCAAAGTGGTATTTTTCTTTGATAGGTGCGGTGATGTGTATTTATCTCATGTTTTCGATGAATGCTGGCTATGCCATTGGATCAATCTCAATAATGGTGGTCATTTATCTCATCATTTCTCGTGTAAACGATGATAACAAGGGGCTTGCGAAAATATTCCAGGGAGTCATTTTTCAACTCTCTCGAAAAATCCAAATTTTTCTACAGACAGCAGACAAGGTGGAGGATGATTGGAGACCATCTGTAATATGTGTTTCGCGAAATGCGTTTAAACGTACTTCAGATTTTGACCTCATTCGATGGATGTGTCACAGCTACGGTTTTGGAACCTACATTCATTTTATCGAAGAATATTTATCCCGAGAAACAAGTAAGAAGGCCAGTGAAGAATTGGATGAGCTAATCAAAACGGCTGGTGAATTGCAAAGCAATGTGTATTTGGATACAATGATTTCGCCTTCTTACACCACGGCGATTGCGCAGGCCGTGCAGCTCCCGAGTATTTCCGGCAAGGAGGGGAATATGTTTCTGTTTGAATATTCCAGGCAGAATGGTGACAGCACAAAAGAGATCATTGATAACATCCCACTAGCTCGTGCCGTAGAGTTCGACATTTGTATACTGTCCTCTTCTGAAAAGGGATTTGGTCATAAAATGGAAATTCATATTTGGATTACTCAAAGTGATTTTGAGAACGCCAATTTGATGATCCTCATGGGATATATAATAATGGGACACCCAGAATGGAAAAAGGCACAGATAAAAATCTTCGCCATCTTCCCTGAGGAGAGTGTGAAAGAGCAAAGGCATAAGCTTCTGGCATTGGCAAGAGAAGGAAGGTTGCCCATCTCCACAAACAACATAAAAGTGATTGCTCAGACGGAAGGAAAGGGTAATAAGGAAATAATTGAGGAAGTTTCCAGATCAGCTGACCTGACAATTATAGGTTTCCGGATGGAGGCAATTAAGCAAAAAGGACAGCAGGTATTTGAAGGCTATGCCGATGTAGGCAACATACTATTTGTGAATGCCCAGAAGGAGAAGGAGATTAAATGATTGATTCGATTGAATATATATCCTTTTCAAAAAAAAGTTAACCCGGCTCAGAGTTCTCTGCGAGTGACTCGGAGTGAGGGAAAATTTCAATTTGTTAATGATTCACCGTTGGTAGATGAATTTGTCATTTTGCGAAAGCAATGGTGGGGGTGCCGCCAAGCCCAACTCGATTTTTAAATATTTGTAGTGGCATCTATATACAAAGTGGGACAATGAAAGGAGGTTAAAGCGCCTTGGATATTTCAGACAATAATCTCTTAAAAGCAAACGATATAATCGATATAGTTTCATATATCGTTTAAAATGCAACGTAAATACAATGAAATACACTGAGAGTACATATTGGTTAAAGAAGAAGTTTGTTTAATCAAAATTTGAATTAAGAGGAATATTGGGAGAATAATTATCGGGAAGAGAGAATTGCGATAGTTCTTGACCCAGTCTTAATAATCAAACATAATTTGATTATTAATAATTATTATAAGGGAAATAAAAGAAAGATGATATAATAATAGGGGATTGATAAAACTCTTTCTATATTTAAATTATGAAGATTAAGTTCATTTCACCGAGCGAAGTAAGCAATAACCTGAAAGCCACCATTCATAAGAGCGGTAAACTTGGTTTTAATATGGATGCTGCTAATAGGATAAAGTTAGAAGAGATGTCTTGCGCTATGGTTGGGATAAATGAGGAGGACGAAGATGATGCCAATTTATATATCATGTTTAGCAAAGAAGCCCTAGAAGACTCCTATAAGGTTTCTAAAGCTGGAGAATACTTTTATCTCAACTTGAAAAACTTCTTTGAAAAGCAAAAAATTAATTACGAAGATTTCCGTATTTCCTATACGATAAAGGAGGGCGACTTTGTAGAGTTTGGTGGGTTCGTATTTGAAAGAGAGAACCACGAGGAAAGTAGCGGTACATCAGACTCATGACTATAAAACACAAAAAAGGGAAGCCGTTTGCTTCCCTTTCTTTAAAATATTGTGGGGTGATTCCCAATCAAAGACGGTCTCATAAGCCGAGAAATCTTGCTAGTTGACGCTAGCAAAGTCTTGGGTAAAGGAATCCCACTTTCATGGAGAAAGTCCCGTTGACTCTCGACTAGGTACCGCCTGATACACCACTCAGGAAATTGGCCGAAAGAGACGAGGGGCTTTCTTTTTTATTGCAATCTATAAAAGTTTTACCTTCTGTAAAACATATCCCTCATATCGAATCAACCTTGACTCCTTTCTTGCGAGTGCTGTGCGACTGAATTTCTTTCGTTAGTAACCCTCCTCAGGTTACTCGGTAGGCAAGGTTTGGCGGAAGGATTAGAGGACCTTTAGGTTTACAAGATATGTAGGTTTACAAGATATGATTATTATAAGATTACTACTATGACATGCGGGGGTCTGGGGGAGACTCATAACTTGCGGATAAGGCCACTGCCTATATCCTGGCCAATATGGCCTTTGTAACAAAAGTACTTCTTGCCTCTTTTTGCCGTGGAATGGGCATCTGTATCTATCTGTGAAGAAGGGCTTTTTTCCAGTTCTGCACGTTTCTCTTTACTCAATGGACGATTTGTCGATTCTATGATCGTGGCATCTACTGCTGTCCCCTTCTTTAACAAACCCCCTTTTTCTTCCAATGTATTGAGTATCAGGCTTAAATTCAAGTATAAAATATACTTTTTGTAACCCAAACGACTTACATTATCTTAGTTAATATTCACTCTCGTTAGTTGAGGGGATATCTGATACTAGTTGTTCTTATTTGCCAATTGCCCGCAAGCGGCATCAATGTCTTTGCCCCTGCTTTTTCGTACGGTTGTTTGGACTCCACCATCCATTAGATATTTTGCGAACTTCTCGATTGTTTTCGAATCTGCATTTCGATATTTTGCCTCAGCGATGGGATTGTACTCGATGATATTCACACGCGAAGGAATCCTCCTTGCGAATTGTAGAAGTTTCTTCGCATCTTCGATGGAATCGTTGAAGCCGTAAAAAAGGATGTACTCAAAGGTGATTCTGTTTTGTGTTTTTTCATAGAAATAAACCAACGCTTCTTGGAGAGCCTCCAGCGTGTTGGTCTCGTTGATCGGCATGATTTGGTCTCGCTTGGAATCATCAGCGGCATGTAAAGAAAGAGCCAGGTTGAATCGCACCTCATCATCCGCCAACTTTTTAATCATTTTTGATATACCAGCAGTGGAAACAGTGATTCTTTTAGGCGACATATTCAGACCATCAGGTGATGTGATCCTATTGATCCCTTCCATAACATTAGCGTAATTGAGCAGAGGTTCGCCCATACCCATAAAGACAATATTGGAAAGAGCCATATCAAAATGTTCATTGGCTTGATCTCTAATAGTTACCACCTGATCATAGATTTCCCCAACATCCAGATTTCGTGACCTGTCCATGTACCCGGTAGCGCAAAAGGTGCAACTCAACGAGCACCCCACCTGACTAGAAACACAAGCTGTCATGCGATCATCCGCAGGTATCAGCACCCCTTCCACGATGTGACCATCATGAAGCTTGAAGGCAGATTTGATGGTACCATCATCAGAAAACTGGGCATTGTCAACGGCAATAGGAAGAAACTGAAATTCTTTTTCCAACTGTTCACGTAGGCTCTTGGAAAGGTTGGACATTTCCTCAAAAGAGTGTGCTGATTTCACCCAAAGCCACTCCCACACTTGCTTGGCTCGGAATTTCTTCTCTCCAATTCCTTCGAAATAGGTGATCAAACTCTCTACTGATTCATTTCGGATGTCTTTCACGAGGCAAAGGTACGTTCCCGTTTGTTTAGTCTAAATCTCTTAATTACTTTTATACGTACAAATCGAGAAACATACGTATGAAGACGAAGGTGACTTTAAGTTTGGATGAGGATTTTGTGAAGGAGGCTAAACGTTTTGCTAAATCAAAAAATCGTAGTTTATCTGCTCAAGTGAGAGAATCCGTAATGAAAGATGTTGTTGAGCAAAGTCTTGTCGAAGAAAAATTGAAGGTAATTACTAAGTTGGCTGGTTCAATAAAATTGCCACCGGAAGATGCAAATAAAACGCTGGATGAGCTACGTTATGAAGCTATGAAGGACAAATACGAGTTACCTTGATTTTTATTGACACTAATGTCATTGTTGATTTGGCCATATCCGAGAGGCCGTTTCATTTAGAAGCTAAATCTTTTTTTGAAGAATGTGCAAGAAGGAATATTGAATTGAGTTCATCCGTACTTTGTCTTGGTACATTTTGCTATTTGTTGGAAAGTAAAGCCAAACTAAAGCACAAAGAAGTGAAGGAGTGGCTGCACAAGCTAACTAAACTAATTATGCTAATCCCGACTGAAAATACGGATGCTCGCCAAGCTGCTTTTTCATCGATTAAGGATACTGAAGACGCCATCCTCTATTTCACGGCCGTCTCCAATGAATGTGATGCATTTATTACACAAAACACGAAAGACTTCCCTAGATCTTTAGAAATCCCGGTCTTTACACCTGATCAAATGACGAAAGAACTCGATGAGGCAGATTGACACAATGAATCGATTGATAGGAACCATCGTTTCCTGGCTTACGGTTATTCTGGTGATTGTTATGGTTGGGGATGTGGTAATGAGGTATCTTTTTAGCATTACGTCCGCAGCGTCATTTGAATTGGAATGGCACCTATTTGCGGGAATTTTCTTGCTCGGTGCAGCTTACACTCTACAGCAAGACAAACACGTACGTGTCGATGTTTTCTATCATCGATTTTCGAAACGCACGCAAGGTTGGGTCAATTTTTTAGGTACGTTATTTCTTTTGCTCCCCTTCTGTGTAGTGGCATTTTATGAGTCCCTTTCGTTTGTTGAAGCTTCTTTTCGCGTTCGTGAGACGAGCCCAGACCCACAAGGCTTGCCAGCTAGATATATTATTAAATCAGTGATTCCGCTGGGGTTCTTACTACTTGGCCTTCAAGGGATTTCTGAATTGCTCAAATCAATAAAAAGGATCGGAGGTGGGGATGCTTGACTATTTGCCCTTCATTCTTTTCGGGTTAATCTTCTTGCTTATTCTTTTTGGATATCCAATAGCCTTTACACTGGGGGGCCTTTCAATTATAGTTGGACTTTTCGTCTTTGATTCAGATTTTTTCTATCTACTCTCATTACGTATCTATGGAACGATGCAAAATTTTGTCTTGCTAGCAGTTCCACTATTTATTTTCATGGGAATGGTACTGGAGAAATCAGGAATTGCTGAACGGTTGTTACATACAATGAGTATGTTATTCGGTGGCATACGAGGAGGGTTGGCCTTTTCTGTAGTAATCGTAGGTGCTATGTTGGCTGCTTCCACCGGAATTGTTGGTGCCACTGTTGTCACCATGGGTTTGATCAGTTTGCCAATAATGCTCAAGAAAGGCTATTCTCCAAATCTAAGCACTGGAGTGATTGCATCGTCCGGTACACTTGGACAAATCATTCCTCCTTCTGTTGTGCTGGTGTTACTCGGTAGTGTACTGAATGTCTCTGTTGGTGATCTTTTCCTTGCTGCCATTGTTCCAGGGGTTGGGCTGGTGCTCTGCTACCTGATCTATATTTTCGTTTACGGAAAAATCTATCCAGATCGAGTGCCCAGTATTCCCAAGGAAGAACTTCAGGAGTTTAGAAAGGCTGGATTTTCGCTGGAAGTGTTGAAAAGTTTTCTATTTCCGTTTTTGCTAATTTTCATAGTTCTAGGTTCGATTTTCGCAGGAGTAGCCTCACCTACAGAAGCTGCTGGTGTGGGCACTTTTGGTGCGTCAATCTTGGCTATAGTAAATAAGAAATTCAGCTTAAGCATGCTGAAAAACGTGATGAAAGAAACCACGATGCTCACGTCAATGGTATTTATGATACTGGTTGGTGCCACGGCTTTTTCTCTAGTTTTCAGAGGCTTGGAAGGAGATCGAATCTTTCTGAGCATAATCCAAAATGCTCAGCTTGGCCCAACTGGATTTTTAATTCTCGTGATGGTGATGGTTTTTATTGCCGGCTTTTTTATTGACTTTATCGAGATTGTGTTCATCATCGTGCCGGTGGTTGCGCCGATCTTTGTGAGCTTGGGAATTGATCTGGTATGGGTAGGAATTCTTCTTGCTATCAATTTGCAAACATCCTTTCTGACTCCTCCTTTTGGTTTTGCATTGTTCTATCTGAAAGGCGTTTCGCCACCAGAAGTCAAGACGAGTCATTTGTATCGAGGGGTACTTCCTTTCGTCATCATCCAACTGGTATTTCTAGTATTGTTAATCTTGTTTCCCGAGATCACTAACTTGGCGCGATTAGGACTTTTTTCGCCTTGATTTCACACATACTTTCTGCATTCAGCTTTTCCAGTAGACAGACTCTTGGTAAACCTGAAGCACAAAAACCCAGATCTACATAATCGAATCTGGCTTCAATGTTGGCTTGTATTATTGTTACGTTCTACAATTTCTCCCTTTAATTCTGGAATAACATTGAATTTAGGAGGGTTTACCAGATGTTGTTTAACAGGGCACTGATCTACAACACGCTTCACTGCTTCTGTGTATTTAACAGGGAAACCTTCTGGCAGACTGATGTGAATGTCTATTTCATCTACATGATTGGTTGCATGGTTGTACTTCATTTGTTGAATTATTGTTACTTCTTCATGTGACAAGCCACGTTGTTGGAAGAACGCACGCACAAACACAGCTGAGCACATACCTGTTGTGGCTAAAAAGATGAGGTAGGGGGACGCATTCATGTCGATTTCCAATCCTTTGTGGTAAGGCACGATTCGGTTGTTTTCGTATTTTACTATTATTTCCATGTCAATATTTCTTATTTGATGGGTCAAAATTAATATTAGTCATGGGATAGTTTGGTGACAGATGTTACAGACGTTTCAATCCCACTAATGGGTTTTACCTGCCCGGTAGGCAGGTTCCCCGATGCTTGCATCGAATGGAGAAATATTTTTCCAAATTCATAGCTCGTGAGCCCGCCTTTGGGCCACAGGCTTGCTCCGAGATACTTGATTATTTTGAGGGGGTAGAAAACCTGCTTTTCGCCACTGTCAAACTAATATTTCGGCCTTGTTAACTGAATTTCATTAACAACCTTTTTTCGATCGATGTGAGTTGAGCGATTTCGAATTATTAAAAATCGGCATTGCTAACTAAGTATAGCTAATGTGTTATTTCTATGATGCAACAAAAGCAAAACGGACAAAGTAAGCATCTCAACACTTTTTGAATAGCACTTTGATTTTCTTCTCATTCT
>JAAEPI010000235.1 GCA_024232835.1 Cytophagales bacterium | reverse complement strand
TTCCTTGGACCATCAAGCACGGTATAACCATCCTGTTGTAATTCTGCGGTGAGTTGCTCCACACGCTCCTGACTTCCTACAGAGAATGCAAGATGAGCAAATCCAAGATGACTTTCACCTGGGGGGGGAGCAGATTTCTTGACAGAGTCCATGTGCATGATCTCCAATCGGGTATCCGAATCAAAACTCAGAAAATACGACGAAAATTTTTTCATCGGATTCATATACTTGTCGTTTGATGTCGCATGAAAATATTTTTCATAGAACCTTCGAAGTTTCTCAATATCTTCAGCCCAAATAGCGAGATGTTCAATTTTCATATTTATCTCCTCTCACATAACGGCCTATCAGATGGTAAATTTTGGCAGTCCGCGTTAACGCGATTGTCAGGCATCTTCTATGGATACGATGTGTATTGACTGCTCTTTTTGCTTACATTGTATTGGCTGATCACTTTTTTTTGCATCGCTTACCACTACAAGTTGATCATTTGTAATCCAGGCAACTCCTTCAATATTGCAGTAAAGCTTATTTTCTTGTTTATCCTTTGGAAAATGATAAACCGCTCCATCATCAACTATAGTCCAGCTTTTCAAATTTAAGCATGGTTGTTTTCGGCAGCACGTATTCTCCAACATCTTGAAACAATCCGATTTCGAATTGTACTACGACGCCATGTTTGCG
>JAAEPI010000234.1 GCA_024232835.1 Cytophagales bacterium | reverse complement strand
GTAGAACGATTTTGCAAATCGTTCCGGACGCTCTGCAAATCATATCAGAACGATTTGCAAAATCGTTCTACGGAAATCTCAAATTCCAAATAAATTCCAAAATTAGAATTGCCGCCCCATTTCTCACTTCTCACTTCTCACTTCTCACTTCCCACTTCCCACTTCTCACTTCCCTCACTTCCCACTTACCGCAACCATCTGCCTACTTTTACCGGATTTTCTTTAATCCAGCGCTTTGCAGCGGCCCCGGGTTCCATTCCTTTGTGGATCCAAGAAATTATCCGGTTTATATCATCAATTTTCCAATGGAATTTTTTAAGGAATCTCATAAGTCCAGGGCTATCGGATTCCAGTCCTTTTCGGATAATTGTATTGATAAATTCTTCGCCTCCGTAAATATTTCTGGGGTCATCCAGATATTTCAGATCCCATGTTTTAAACATCCAATGAGGGGTCCAGCTAACAACCACCACCCACTCTTTTCGTTTTATCTTGTTTTTCAAAAGTGCAAGCATCGAGCCTTCGCTTCCGTACACTATATTCATATCAAGCTGATATTCATGGACAGCCCTTTTTGTGTTTCTCATTGACCCGGTATCTTTGCCTGTGCCCACAATTTCCCGGCTGAACTTATCTTTTACTTTATTGAGTTCTTCAATGGAATCAATGGTAACATATGAAGGCACAATCAATCCCACTCTTGCTCCCCTCAGGTTGGGGCCCAAATCCACCACCCTGCCTTCTGTTTCTTTTCGATAAGAACCGTGAGTTACTGGCAGCCAAGCGCACAACGCAAAGTCACCCTCGCCGCTTGCTACAGACTGCCACACGCCGGATGACGAAGCAAATTTGATAAATTCCACTTCATATCCCAGTTCATTTTCCAGCAGAAATTTAACCACATTAGCACTGGCTATTGCAGAATCCCATTCGCCATAGACCAGCTTAATCTTCCCGGCAAGTGCAGAAGCCGGGTGCCACAATAAAAATACAAAAATGACTGTATATGAGAAAAATTGTTTTAACATAAGGTCTCCATATAATTGAATAATTGAATAATTGATAATTGATAATTGATAATTGATAATTGATAATTGAAATGTTATTATCCATTATCAATTATTCAATTATTCAATTATCCAATTATCAATTATCAATTATCAATTATCAATTATTCAATTATTCAATTACTATCTCAGCCACCTGCCTACTGTTACCGGATTTTCTTCAATCCAGCGCTTTGCAG
>JAAEPI010000233.1 GCA_024232835.1 Cytophagales bacterium | reverse complement strand
TGTAACACATACCGCTATATCAAATCTGAAAGTTGCATTTATTACTTGAATTTAAGAATCAAGAAAAATTAAGAGTCAATGTTTTAATGGAATTTGATGGTAATGCCAATGAACTCGAAAAGCTTGGGGTAAATCTGAGGACCAAAGTAGGAAACATCTATACTGCTGACTTGCCCATTGAAAAATTGGAACAAATTCGAGAAGTTGAGGGAATGAAACTGATAGAAACTGCACGGCTTGCTGAGATGGAACTTGATGAAAGCAGGCAAATGGTAAAAATTGATCAGGCACATAGCTCATACCCTTATCGAGGTGAAGGTGTTATCATAGGCTTTATTGATACAGGCATTGACATTGACCACCCTACTTTTCAAGATAGCAACGGGAATACTCGCATCCTTTCTATTTGGGATCAAAACAAAACAGGCACACCGCCATCAGGATATAACTATGGTACGATATGGTCTGCTACACAAATCAATAATGGATCATGTACTCATGTTGATCAACTTGGTCATGGAACACATGTTGCCGGGATTGCAGCAGGAAATGGTAACTCTACCACTGGTCAAACAGACTTTATTGGTATGGCTCCTGAAGCTGATATTATTATGGTAGCTTCTAAAACATCCTTCTCCGATTACTTTGTGGAATATTCTACTCAAATTGATTATGTCATAGATGCTGTGAATTACATTGCGACCAAGGCTAAGAGTCTGGGTAAACCATGGGTTATTAATATCAGCTTTGGGATGAGAGGAGGGCCAAGAAATGGAAGTAGTCTTTACGAAAGAGCCATTTCAGAATTTATCAATGATAATAATTTTGGTAAAGGAAGATTGATCATTAAGTCTGCTGGGAATAGCAGATATAGTTCTACAGTCAATAATGAGGAAGATAAAATTCATGCTGGGGGTAATAGTACGTCCTCCAAACAATTCAGATTACGAGATGATCAAGGTACTGTAGGAAACTCAGCGACAATAGAGATTTACTATCCCACCTCTGATAATTATTCTATCACAATCACCTCCCCAAACGGTATAGTATATGGGCCTGTCACAAAAAATGATACTTTTTTTACTGAAAATACCAATGATGGGTGGGTAAGTATCAATAATTTCTTTCTTGAAGAAGATATTTATTACGAAGGGTCAGACGCAACTGGTTTGATTTTCCTTAATGACTATGATCCGGAAGATGACGGTATCATTGAAAATCATTTGGTAAATGGCACTTGGACATTGGCAGTTTCTGGAGGGTCAGGGGAATGGGATGCCTATCTCATTTCATCTAACAGAAACCTAACAGATGTATTTTTTGAAAATAGCTCATACAGCAATGAAAACCTAATTACAGAGCCAGGAAACGCTCCCAATGTAATTACAGTTGGTTCAGTAAATTCAAAAAACACTTGGATTTATCCAGGAGGAACTGAAACCAGATCGAATTTTCCAGTCAACAATGTATCATACTTTTCAAGCCCTGGCCCAACCAGATCTGGTCTCAGTAAACCAGAAATCTATGCACCCGGAGCTTGGGTAGCCTCTGCTCTTTCTTCGGATCAATCAGCTATTAATACAACTTCACTTTCCTACAACGTGGAATATTATCATAGAGCAGGAACCAGCATGGCAGCCCCCCATGTAAGTGGTGTAGTTGCGTTACTACTTGAAAAGTGGTGTGTTGATTTGCAACAAGATTATGGTTACCCAGAGATTAAACATATTTTCAATGAAACTAAAACGGCAAATAACATTTTAGATGCGCAAGGCGCATTAGCCTATAGTGATCCTATTACTGGTATAGAGGATGGTGTGAAAATTATAAATTATAGTGGAAGAAGTCCACGTGAAATATCTACCAATGAATCTAATCGCTATTATGCTTATTTCTATGATGCCGATCCTACTGGGGATTATGCAACTTCTTATGATTGGAAAATGGAGTTTTACCATGCAGGAGGAACATATTTGGCCAGTCAATACTCAACAGGTCAAGGGAGTACATCTAATTGGTATGTGACTATAAATGAATCTTCGTTACCTGATAACAGTTGGATTCGGGACGCTGACGGTAATGTCAAAGGTTTGGTTACAGTTAGTTGTATGGACAATGATGGATACAGCCATTCTGATGAATGGGAAATTGGACTGAGACTAAAGCCTAATAAACCAATTATTTTCAGTAGTTCAGTAGGGACTTCTTCTGTCACACTATCTTATGCTTCCGGCGGTTCATCTACGTATAAGGCATATTATGGAACTTCAACTGGTTCTTATGCTAATTCCCAATCTGCTGGCTCTTCCACTTCTACAACCATCTCAGGACTGGATTTAACCAATGGTTCGACTTACTATTTTGCAGTTACAGGAATAAATTCTTATGGAGAAAGTGAATACTCTCAAGAATTGAAGATTGAACCTGAGAATAT
>JAAEPI010000232.1 GCA_024232835.1 Cytophagales bacterium | reverse complement strand
GGGGCTGCCACGTGGCCTTTTCTGGCAGTGGTCATTCATTCTGAAAAGTGCTGAGACTGGATTGTTTCTCTTAGTAGGTACCTAGCATTTTTCCAGCTTAGAAATGAATGAAAGAGATTGTTAAATATAAACGTCTTCATGGGAAGATGATCGCAGTTGGGGAAAGTGTCATGTATTAAACTTCAAGGAAATGGCCGGCTCATTAATAGCCATAGCCGTATGTGAATTTGTTGCGCGTTTTTTTGCTTTGTGTGAGTATGTTGAGGGGGAGTGCCTCAGACCATCTATACATGGCGTTTAACTCGTTTTGGAACCTGAATCAGACAAACTCATTTTATCAAGTTGCTTCAGGTAAGAAAGATGGAAAAGGAAAGCAGTGCGTGTCCTTGAACTTCCATTGTTACAGAACTACGAATGAACTACTCTTAGCCCTCGTCATGAAATCTGTCTACTTACGTTTTCCCTCGGAAGTACATGAGTTAACAAAATCTGTCTACTTATTTTTACCATT
>JAAEPI010000231.1 GCA_024232835.1 Cytophagales bacterium | reverse complement strand
GCACCATCTGTATTCGTAGCGGCAAATAGTGAATCATCCTCGGTTGTTATAAGGCCAGAGGCAACTTCCTCGATTTCCTGGACTACAATCGCAGAGTCTTCAGCCGATGCAGTAATAGAAAAAGTTACGTAGCTAACATCTCGAGATTCTTCTCTTTGGTATTGTTCGACATTTGCTCCTAAGTATTCTTTCAATTCATCATTCGTCACCTCAATAGTTGAGTCTGTGATGGAATTAAACGGTACATACACATATTCTATGGTTGCTGATGAATTTTGACTCATGTGTTCAGACTTACCTTCTGCACTCGTTACATAATTGGTCTTATCCATAATGACATCCAACTGCATCATCTGACGAGAAGGTGCCAAAGTGTTTTCAAACCGAATCCAAGACTCACGTTGCTGATCCTCACTTTGATTAATCTGCTGCAAAATCTGGGAAACGGACGCTTTGTCAAATTCTCCTGTTTGTGGATTTCCTAGCATTTGAATTACATGTGGATGAGTGTTATCGCCCTGAACCATATCGACGCTTTCTGCTTGGCTCACGCTCATCCCTAACGCCCGATACTGAGGGTAATAAGCCATTCTGACCAACATTGATTGCCAAGCCTGATCTTTGATTCTGTCCACTTCGTCTCCTTGTGGGCTCCTGCCTGTGTTGATAGAATGAATATAAGAAAGCTCGTTGACTTTGGCTTGGAAATCCTCATAAGTGATCTCATTTCCATCGATTTCTGCTATCTCACGATCTTGTCCGGTTAGCAACGAGGAATTGCTAAAAAGATCTGTCAAGACAAAGGAGGCCATCGTAATAGTCAAGGCAATCACCACTACCTTGCCCGCCTTGTCTCTTAATGTATTTATTAATGCCATGTACGTTTTGAATTAAAGGACGGCAAAAATAGGACTATTGCTAACTATATAAAAATCTTTCTAAACCTTTGATTTCAAGGCTTCACTGCTGGACATCACCACCAACTTTACGGTGTTTATTCGATTGTCGTCCATGGACATAATCTCAAAGGAAAATCCCGGGATCAGGATCGTTTGATTGGTCCTGGGAATGTCTTCGTTGCGAACTAATATTAGACCTCCCAATGTATCATATTCTCCCTCGGGCAATTCAAAAGGGTATTTTTCATTCAAATAATCGATCTCATGACGTGCGCTAAACACGAAAGTGTTTTGATCTAACTGGTTCTCAACCAGATCTTCATCGTCGTGCTCATCTTTGATCTCCCCAAAAATCTCTTCCATGACGTCCTCCATGCTGACTATCCCCGAAGTGCCTCCGTATTCGTCAACCACCCAAGCCAGACTTTTTCTTTCGGTGATAAATTGAATGAGCAGCTCATTCGCTGGGGTAGTTTCTTGAACAAGAATAATGGGCGTCAGTATGTCTTTGATGTCCTTAGGTTTTTTGAACATTTCCAAAGAGTGGCAATAGCCAACAATCTCATCAATCGATTCTTTGTAAACAATGATTTTTGAGTGATTGGTCTGAATAAAAGCTTCCCTTAATTCATCAATGGAATCATTCACCTCCACTGCTGTAATCTCCGTTCGAGGAATCATACACTCTCGTACTTTTACAGACCTAAATTCAATGGCATTACTAAGAATTCTCGCATCAACCTCAGAAGTTTGTTCTTCTTCCGTTGAAATCGTCTGTTTGATGTAATTGCTTAAATCCGTTAGGCCAAAAACTGGTTTGTCCTCAGAGTATTCATATCCGAACACCGACTCTATAAAAAATTTTGAAATACCTACTACGAGAAAAGTAACAGGATACATCAAATAGTAAATAGCAATCATTGGAATAGCCAACGCCGATAACATTCTATCGGGATTTAGGAGAAATATGCTCTTAGGTAAAAATTCTGCTGTGACTAAAACAATAATTGTAGAAATGAGTGTTTGCGATATCAACAATAACGTATTGGTATCATCTGGTAGGATACCAATCAATGTCGGTTCCATTAGCCTTGCCATATAAATGCCATAAAGCACAAGCGCTACATTATTTCCAACGAGCGTAGTTCCAAGAAAAAAAGAGGGTTTCCTAACAAACTTTGTGAGAATTCTACCGATCACATTTCCTTGCTTGCCAAGCACTTCAATGTGTAGTCGGTTGGCGGAGATAAAGGCTATTTCCATTCCTGAAAAAAACCCAGAAAGTATCAAGCATATGACTATAATCGCCTGATCGCTCATTTGCTCTGTGTGTTTTTGGGGTACTCGCAGGTGAACAGAAAAGTCAACCCTGTCTTATACAACCAATACGATTCAGCTCGACCTACTGTTATTGATCGATGTAGTCCAATAACAAAAACGCCAAAAACCAGAACCAATAAATCTATATCAAGCAATTTCATTGAGGTAGAGGGGTAGTTGTTTCGTCTATTGTAAAAGTACCTGCTGGTTTCAATATTTTATAAGAACTAAAATCTTCATTTGCTGTTAATCCTTCACCGGTGTGGATTTCGTCCTCTGTGTGGATGGTCACAAACCTTTCTGTATAAAATTCTTTTTTTTGTGGGTCCCAGAACAGTTCTTCAGTATTCAATTCATCGCCAGTAGTGGCATTCGTAACGATTACATCCCCTACACCTTTATATAGATTTTGCTTTTTGTCATAAAAAGCATAATTGGACTTGAAAGTGGAGCTGACTTCACCGAAATTATCATAGTACTGAAGGAATAGCCCCTCCTTCCATTCTTGATTATTGTTCTCATAAACTTCCTCCACCAGTGCTTGTAGCCGAAGCAGTATTTTGGCTGAATCCGTGACCAATCTATTTACACTGTCAAGCCTCATCATTGGCCCCTCATAGTCTTTCTGATTAAGAAGTTCTTGTTTAGAGTCACAGCTAAAAGCGAAAAGACAAATGACAAAAAAACGGCCATAGTTAGCTATGACCGTTTTAGTATGCCTCGGGTGGGAGAATTTAATTTGAAGGTCTTCTTTCAAGTTTTACTGTGGTATTGATCCAGCAATTTACCTTTACTGATTGGCCTTCTTCATATTCACCATCAAAAATTTCACCAATCGACGGGAATTGAGCCTTGGCTTTGGCTGCAGCTCCAGCAGCGCCTGCTCTTCGATACATGTCCCTCGCGGCTATAAATACTGCCCTATCCAGAACAATATCATCCTTCTCGGCACAGTCATCAAATGAGCTCATATATAAATCCCCAATCAGCTTGTAGGCATCCTTCATAGAAGGATCCATAGAAAGTGCTTTATTAGCATGTTCCCTTGCTCCCGATTTCAACCCTTGAGATCTCTTTATTTTGGCGATTTTCAAGTAGATATCCGCCTTCTTGACATTTTCATTTGTCAACTCCAATGCATCACTGAAATAAACAAGTGCCGTTGCTTTATCATCGTTTCCTAATGATCTTCCGGCAATAAAAATCTTGATCCCGTATGAAGGTTCATTGTCATCAACAATTTTTGCTGCCTTCATCGCCAACGGATCATCCGTGCACTTTCCTTGGAGCATCAATTGGAAAATCTTCTTGGCCAGCTTGATGTCTTCAGGATTTGCTTCTAGTTTCGGGCCAAAGTCGTTGATGACAATTTCACAATCCAAATCTGGGAGAATTATAAGCAACAATTTTTCAACATTATCCTTAATTGTTTTTGATACGGGGGTTCCTTTAGACTCTTTGAAGTCCATAATATCCGAAATCCCAAAATACCGGTTCAAGACATCTTCATCAGAAAACTCGTTTCCTGCTGCCTTATACCGTCGCATCACGTCCATGTATCCGAGTAAGTTGTTAGGAAGTAAATTATTGCCGTTAAGCTCATACGCTCGATCATACAAATCCAGCAACTCCTGATACCTGGATTGATCATTTTTCAATAACTTATAGGCTACATAAGCTTTTCGATTGAGCACATCAGGTTCATCGTTGAAATACTTGATTCGTAAATCATACATGCTCAGAGTTTTATCAATCAACTCAGTCTTCTTTGCCGCATCCTCTTGAACATTTGCTAGGTTTTCATAAATCTTAGACCCATTGATGTAAATCGATTTATTGAGGCATGGTGTATTCTCTAACAACCATTCCAAGTCTGTAGCTGCTGCTTCAAAACTCTTTGCCTTGTAAGAATCTGTGTAGAGTGCATTTTTTTCCTTCGCTTTATCTGGATCCGTTGCTCCCCAACACCATCCATTTTCAAGGTTACCGTCACAGCAATTTGCTTGTTGGGCTTGCGCAGAAAAAGTGACCATCACCAGCGCATACAGTCCTATTAATCTCAATTTATTCATAACAAATAAGTTTAATTATATCTTCTTTTTATAAACCATCTATCATTTATCGTAGCTCCAATAACAATTCGAAAATACGTTTCTCTTATCAAGTCATTTTCGGTGGATCCGAGTCCTCCATATTTGAAAGCCAAGTCCAAGCTAGAAGCCCCAACGGGTAAAGAGCTTCCAAAATTGATACCAAACTCTCGTATGGTTTGGCCATTGATTTTATATGGCAGGCTCCCAAAGTTAAATCCCATAAGATAAGTGACTCTCTTCCAGTATCTTGAAACATTGCTGTAATCAGGTGTCCATTGTCCACCAATCCCTATATTCGTTGTGTTTCTAAACGAATCATTTTCCGCTCCTGCATTCTTCCAATTGGTTGATTTGACATCTAATCCAATTAAATATTTATTAAATACCTGATATGATGCCCCTAGACCCAATGAGCTGGGCATAGTAAAAGAGATGGGTTCACCCTCCAAAATAGGTCTCGATCCAACTTGAATACCTCCAGCATTAAAGGTTTCAAATGTTTTATCATTTGTTCCGTCAATATCTCGAGACAACTCATAGACAGCTCCAAAGTTCAATACACTTTCCTCAGTCAAATCCTTTTTGTAAGCTGCGGACAATTCTAATACAGCTCCTGAATACGAATAAACATCGTTAAAATCAATTATGTTGTTTAATAGCCCATCCTCCACTAAGCTTTTTGATTGATTCTCTATCGTTCCAAACAAATAAGTTGTTCTTACACCTAAAAACAGATCTTTAGAAACCCTGACCCCATTCGACCACTTGAAAGCAGACAGTCCTCCACTTCCAGAGAATGTTGTCGAAACAAGAGTCTGATTATTATTTAAAGAATCTAAAGTGAAGCTATTGTAATTGACCGTGCTATAAGGTGTTAACCCAATGGAAGTAGTCCATTTTTCGGAAATTATTGGAAAAGCAAAGTTCAGATATCTCAACCCTGATGAAATTTCTTTTGTGGATTGGCTGCTATTGGTTAATGATCTGCGATCCATTTCAAGTCCTACTTGGAATATTGTCAAGCTATTTAGGGGAAGGAACGCGGGGTTCTGATGATTCAGCTTCCATCGTTCTGGCACTGCAATCCCCACCTCACCCATTGCCAGGTTATTCGGAAGACCTTGATAATTCAATGTACCAATTCCCCTATCCGAATAAACAGAAGATATAGATTGGCTCTTAGCACAGGTAATCGCCAGAATAAATGGTAGGAAAAGTAATCCTTTAAATTGACTCATTAAACTTCCAAATAGCGTGCAATCCATTGAGCACGATTTTTGAGTTTGCAAAGATGTGTGCTTTTGTTGTGGATTCAAAGTCTAGCATCAAACCTCCGGTGATTACGACCTGTAAACGGTCATATTTTTTGTTAAAAGATTCTAAAACCCCTTCAATCTCGAAACTTAAGCCACTTTTTGCTCCCTGCCAAACGCACTCTTTTGTTGACTTCCTGACAATATCAGTAGAATTCAAATCTTGCTCAGGGTCAACCAACGGAAGTCCGTTTGTAAACTGATGCATAGCTTGTAGCCTAATATTGAAACCGGGGGAGATCATTCCACCTTGGAATACTCCATCTGACGTGATAAGATCATAGGTCACGCAGGTCCCTGCATCAATTACCAAAAGATTAGTGTTAGGAAATAAATCCCATGCCCCAGCCGCTGCTGCAATACGATCTGATCCTAATGTTTCAGTGGATTCATAATTAAGCGATATGGGCAAAGCCATTCTGGAATTCACCATAGTAAAACTTTTCAACTTCGGTTTTATTTCCTTTTCTGAAATCCCTACAGACGACACAATGAAGTGAGCTTCTGGATATGCTGAAATTACCTGATCTAAGTCCTCCCAAATCCTTATTTCCTTGACCTCCGTTGCAAAAAATTCCGCTGTTTTAATTGCAGAATTTCCAATGTCTACTCCAATGGTTTTTTGATTGTTCAAAGTATTGCGTTCTTTATGGCAAAATGCAGGACAAAACTACAGCACTTGGCATTATGAGTGGCTCGTCGCTTGACGGGTTGGATTTCTGTGTAGTTGAATTTGAAAAAAATGGACATCAATGGGTTTATGAAATAGTTCATAGTGAAACAGTAGAAATACCTGGAAAGTTAAAAACCCAACTGGCTCTGTCCTCTGCATTAGGCCCAAGGAATCTTCAGGAATTGGATCAAAACTATGGACGATGGATTGGTGAAAACATAAATACCCTCAAACAGTCGTTTGATTTAATTGCCCTTCATGGTCACACCGTTTTTCATTCTCCGCAAAAAGGACAAAGCCTTCAAATCGGGAATGGGCAAATCATCAATCAATTAACGAAGGTGCCAACAGTTACGAATTTTAGAAACTTAGACATTCGGCTGGGTGGTCAGGGTGCCCCCCTTGTACCAATGGGAGAAAAACTTCTTTTTTCGGAGTACGACAGCTTTCTTAATTTGGGCGGTATTTGCAACGGCACTTTCAGTCTAGATGGCAAATGGATTGCCGGTGATATTAGTCCGCTCAATCAGGTGATTAATTATTTTTCAGATAAAGCAGGATTTCCATTTGATGATGGAGGTCAAATAGCGGCTTCTGGAAAAGTGAATCAAACTCTTCTAACCAACTGGAAAGATATTGACTTCTTTCGGTTGTCCTTTCCAAAATCAATGGGAAATCAATGGGTGAAGGAACATTTTCTTACTGATTTTGACTACCCTTCTGCAGATGTCCTTCGAACATTCTCTGTTTTCGTTTCAGCAGAAATTACCACGCTGCTGGATCTATATCAGCCAAAGCGTGTCTTGGTTACTGGGGGTGGGGCCTACAATACTTTCTTAGTTGATCAAATTCGCTCGCAAACACGCTCTGAAATTGTAATCCCTGAAAGACAACTAATCGAATTCAAAGAAGCTTTGATCTTCGCTTTCCTTGGTTTGCTCAAAATGAGAGGTGAATCAAATGTTCTATCAAGTTGCACGGGAGCATCAAAAGATTCGTGTTCGGGGGATGTCTACTCCTGAGAGCTAAATGTCCCGTTTTTCGCATCGAAACATTCCCCACAAAAGAGAGACTCGCGTAAAAATTTCGAAGAGAAGAAACTATTCCATGACAGGGGTGGTAATGAGTTGGTTTCTGAGGAAATGATTCCTTTTGAGGAGTGCAATGAGCATCTTGCTGATAGGGTGATTTTCGAAGACATATCTAAGACTATGGAAAGTGCTTTGAGAAAAATTCGTAACACAAACCCTACCTCAATAAGACTTTCAGAAACTACTTTCATAAATTCGCTGAATCAACTAATTATAGAGGACATCATTGCTTTTGTGGTATCAAATGATAAATTTAGGGGGGCAGAATCTCACAACTTAAAAGACCCTCATGAATTTATTGGCTCGAATCTTATTATTTAGCTCACTCGCTATAGTGAGCTTTATAGGTTCGGCTCAAGATGATTCACATCAAGAAGAATCGGGTCAGACCGAGGTAGGCCATGAAGTAGCAGAAGAAGAGCACCATGGGGAGGGTCCAGCAGGATGGAGTGTGCTTCCTTTTGCCATTCTCCTATTGATGATTGCTACGGGTCCGCTCTTTTACGAACATTTTTGGCATAAAAATTACCCGAAGGTTGCCGTTGGCCTAACGGCATTTATTGTAGTCTATTATCTCTTTTTTCTGCACAATCAACACAGTCCTGTTCATGCACTGGCAGAATATGTTCAATTCATTGCCTTACTCACCGGATTGTACGTGGCTTCTGGAGGAATTATGATCATCGTTGACAAGGATGCTTCACCACTTACCAACATCATTATCCTCGCTTTAGGCGCAGTAATCGCAAACGTGATAGGAACTACTGGCGCATCTATGTTATTAATAAGGCCTTTCATTCGTCTCAATCGAAATAGAATCAAAGCCTATCACATAATCTTCTTTATTTTCATAGTGTCCAATATTGGGGGTTCTCTGACCCCAATCGGTGATCCCCCCTTATTCTTAGGGTTTCTCAAAGGCATCCCGTTTTTATGGACTATGCAACACAACGTTGTGCCGTGGGGGTTTGCAATTGTGGTTCTTCTAGGGGTATTTTATGTGTTCGATAGAAGCAACAAATCTGATTACAGTTTTGGTGAAGACACCACTGTTCCTACCGGCAGAGTTGGGATTCGGGGTACTCGAAATTTTGTTTGGTTGGCGGTAGTTGTAGGAGCCGTTTTTTTAGACCCAAACGTCTTCGATTGGGTGCCAGGTATTGAATATGAAGGTCAGACTTTTTCGTATTTAAGAGAAATAATTATGTTGGCTGCTGCTTACCTTTCCTACAAATTAGCAGATCAACAGGCATTGCTTGGTAATGATTTCAACTTCGAGCCGATCAGAGAGGTCGCCTTTATATTTATTGGAATATTTGGAACAATGATGCCGGCTTTGGAGCTCGTAAGCAACTTTGCACAGTCTCCTGTTGGTGTCGAAATGATTTCTGCCAATTCGCTTTATTGGGGAACCGGCTTACTCTCAGGGTTTTTAGATAATGCCCCAACGTATGTGAATTTCCTTACAGCGTCCATGGCTGCAAGTGGTGGCGATGTTAATTCCTTGAGTGATGTACAAGCATTTGCAGCTGACGAGTACACCAATTCAGCCATATATTTAAAGGCTATCTCTATTGCCGCTGTTTTCTTTGGAGCAATGACCTACATCGGAAACGGGCCAAATTTTATGGTGAAATCCATTGCTGAACAAGTGGGTATTAAGATGCCTTCATTCTTTGGTTACATCATTCGTTTTTCGGTCCCCTTCTTGATACCGTTATTTATAATCGTTTGGTTGATCTTCTTTTATTGGGCTTAAGAATTCAGCGCCGTAAGCATTTTCACTGCTGTTGCTCCAGCTTCATCGCCCTTATTGCCATGTTTTCCGCCTGCTCGATCCAGCGCCTGTTTTAGTGTATCCGTCGTAAGCACACCAAAGATGACTGGTTTGTTGTATTTCACCCCCACATCAGTAATTCCCTGTGCAACCGCCTGACATATAAAATCGAAGTGACGAGTCTCTCCCTGAATCACACACCCTAGACAAATCACAGCATCCACTTCCCTCAGTTGAGCCAGGTGCTGCGCACCCATGGTGAGTTCAAAACTACCGGGCACATCCAGTCTGGTAATATTATTTCGATTACCGCCCATTGAAATTATTGTACTTATGGCCCCTTCAAACATAGATTCTGTCACTTCCTCATTCCACTCCGAAACGACTATTCCGAAACGATAATTTGAAACATGCTGATCTTTTGAATAGTTAAACGAGCTTAGATTTTTCTGTGATGATGCCATAATAAAAAAAGGGATAACACACTTGTGCTATCCCCAAAATTAGGTTGTTTGAGTTTCTTATTGTGCTAATCCCTCCAGTCGAGCCTTGTGTTTCTTAGCTTCTTGTAACAATCTTGACTTAAAGTAGTCATCAATGATAATTCCATAGGCCTTAGCAGCATCAGCATAGTTACCTGCATTTTCATGGGCAATTGCCAATTTTTGTAGATATACGGGTGTATAAGATTCGTTAGGCTTATAATCAACCGCCAATTGATAGAATTTCGACGCATCAGCATAGAGGCCTTGCTCCATGTAACCATCTCCCGTCAATGAATATGCTCTGGCTTGAACCAAATAATCCGAACTACCGAATTCCTCGAAATGTCTTACCGCACTTTTATACTCACCAAGATTCATATAAATACTACCGGCATAAAAATTAGCAAGATTTGCTGCGTCCGTTCCCGGATAATCACCAATGATTTTTAAGAATCCGTAGTTCAGCCCATCACCATTCAATGCTTTGCTCAGACTATCCGCTTCGTAAAAGTATACTGCTTGAAACATCTCTTCCTGCGCTTCCTCATTTTGAGTTTCAAGATGGCCTCTATATAAAAATAAAGCAACAACGGCCAAGATCAGCACACCGCCGATTACCGAAGTGAAGTTTCTCTTTTTCTTGTCCTTGAAGAACTCCTCTGTTTTGCTCACGATCACATCTGGGTTCTCCATGATGCTCCCTTCTGAGTGTTCTTCCTTCTTCTTTTTTGACATGGCTAATTTTTAAGACCGCAAAGATAGACTTTTCAATGATTTTTTATCCTCCGTCTTGTGTTAAAGTCCTGATGTTAGGTCAAACTTCCAAATATGGATAATTAGGCTCAGCGTAAATGTCCGAATACGCATCCGAGGTGGGAGGGAATGCAGATTCTTCAGAGAAGGTGACAGTCTCCATGACTTCATCTTTGAGTCGGCCATCCATTTTCTTAAGCTCCTCCTCAGTAGCATATTTCTTTTTAAGAATAACCTGTCTTACCTGCTCAATCGGATCCTGTTTTTTGTATCCTTCCAATTCTTCCTTTGTTCGGTATTTGGCTGGGTCAGACATAGAATGTCCTTTGTATCTATAGGTCCTGAACTCTAACAATGTTGGACCATCTCCTTTTCTTGCACGATCAGCTGCTCGGGCTACTGCGTTATGTACTTCCTCTACCTTCATGGCATCCACTGCTTCTGAGGGAATATCGTAAGACTCACCCAGTTGATAAAGCTGGGTCACATTGGATGTCCTCTTCACGGATGTACCCATTGCATATCCATTGTTCTCTATCACAAATATCGTTGGCAACTTCATGGTCATAGCGATATTCAATGATTCATGAAAGGCCCCTTGCCTTACAGCGCCATCTCCCATGTAGCAAATACACAGAAATCCGGTGTTATTATATTTTTCGGCAAATCCAATTCCAGCACCTAAAGGAATTTGACCTCCCACTATTCCATGCCCACCAAAGAAATGATTCTCCTTGTCGAACATGTGCATAGAACCTCCCTTGCCTTTGGAAATGCCCGTTTCCTTTCCATAAAGTTCTGCCATTACTTTTTTCGGATCAGACCCCAGAGCAATAGGATGTGCGTGATCGCGATAAGCGGTTATATACTTATCTCCTTTTCGTAAGGCCGAAACAGCCCCTGCGATACACGCCTCCTGACCTATATATAGATGACAAAATCCTTTTATTTTTTGCTGGCCATAAAGCTGGCCGGCTTTCTCTTCAAATCGGCGCATGAACAGCATACTCTCGTACCAGTGCAAGTACGTTTCCTTAGAAAAAGTCTTCGCTTTGGTTGCAGTTTTTGCCTTTGCCATCTAATGTCAGGTTAAATTTGTTCCGCTTTAGGACTTGCGAAAGTAAAAGTAAATACTCGCTCTAACAACTCTGATGAATCTTAATCAATTGAATTTAACCGGCTTTAAAAACTATGCTGAAGCGAGTTTTGATTTTGCCCCGGGGATCAATTGCTTGATCGGGAAAAATGGCTCAGGAAAGACGAACCTATTAGATGCTATTTATTATTTAGCTTTTGCAAAGACGGCTTTCAACACGACGGACGCACAAAACATCCACAATGGCCAATCTTCGATGACTTCCTTTGGGAAATTTGAAAACGACTTGGTTGTGGCTTGCAACTATGAAAAAAGAAAAGGAAAAACGCTTAAAGTAAACGGCGAAGAGGAAAAAAAAATCAGCAATCACGTTGGGGCTATTCCTATTGTCATGACAACTCCTGATGATACCGATATCATTCGTGAGAGTAGCGAGTATCGCAAAAAGTTCTTTGATGGAGCCATTGCCCAAATGAACCATGACTACCTGAAGAACCTAATCGATTTCAATAAATTACTGAAGCAAAGGAATGAGCATCTGAAAAAGGCTGAAGATCCAAACCAAATAAATCATACATTGCTTGACACGTATGACGCAAAAATGCTTCCGGTTGCAGGAAGGATTAGTGCTGGGAGAAATGATTTTCTGAAAACGTACATCCCCTTTTTTGAAAAGAGCTACGCCTCGCTTCATAAGACCGAAGAAATTCCATCTATCATTTTTAAATCAGATGTGCTTAGTGAGAATTTTCCCAATCAATTCAGTGATTCTAGAAAGCGCGACATCCTTATGCAGCGAACGCTTATTGGCCCACATCGAGATCAGTATGATTTCCTTTTGAATAATGAGGCCATTAAAAAATTTGGTTCGCAAGGACAGCAAAAAACATTCATCATTGGCCTGAAGTTGGCTGAATTTGATATGTTAAGTGATGCTAAAGGAAAACGGCCACTACTTTTGCTTGACGATATTTTCGATAAATTGGATGATGATCGGATTGCGTCTATGGTGAAATTACTAAGTGCCCAAAAACGATTTGGTCAGATATTCATCACCGATGCTCGAAGGGAACGTAGCAAAACTTTTTTTAAGAAGCAGTCAGTTAATTTTATTGAGATCAAATGAAAAAGAAAGATCCTAAGAGTTTTAAAGATGCCTTGGGACAATTCTTAAAACAGGAACATCTTGATGAGAAATTCGACCAACAACAACTCATCCAGTCCTGGGAAAGAATTATGGGTAGAACAGTGAAGGCACGAACTACAAAAATGTATTTTCGGGACGGGACACTTTTTGTGGAACTGTCCTCTGCCGCCTTGAAGCAAGAACTTAACAATTCTCGTCAGCTAATTCTTGAGCGAATTGAGGAGCATCTGGGAAAGAAAGTGATGGCAGATGTTAGATTCTTGTGACTTAGTTAAAATGCTGTTGTGACTCTGAGGCACTCGAAGACAACATTTATTTAAAACTCAACCGCCAACCCACATAATAATCAAACCCAAAAGAATTGGGTCGGGTAGTTTTACCATAGCCCGGGATATCAAGCGGTTTTAGCTCCGCATCTGCTCCATTCAATTGATTATAAAACTGATAACGCATAGTATATCCAGTATAAAATTGCTTCCAAATATTTACACGCATTTTGAACACAAGCTCCATCCACTCAGAAGATAAATTGGGATTGGCATAAGCCAGGTTTTGAATAACTGATGATCCATCTTGTGCTTCAGTAGTTTGGTCAAAAGATATCTTGTCTTCAAAATTCGCCTTTGCATAACGCAAACCCATTCCAATAAAATCACCTGACTCAACATTGCTGGACATATTCACATCTATTCCTGCTCTCCAAAAAGACCCCTTGCTTTCGTAATCATACGTACGGCCTCTGCTAGTATTGGCAAATCCTATATCGGCCACTAGTGAATATCTCTTGAGCAGTCCCACCTCTGCTTGCATCTCCTGAGATGTCTTTGGTTTGTTCAGCGCATTCTCTGCCAATCGCAAGCCATTATAATTGATCTGTAAATATCGAAGGGCTATGGTCGGCTCTTCTTCCAAAATGATCAAATCTTCCGTTTCTTGTGCCTGAGTCCAAAAGGCTGAAAAGAACAAAACCCCGCTAAAAATAAATCTCCACATGGGGTGCTGTTAGTTTTGATAATTCAAGGACTTTTATGGAAATGAAATCTAACTCTTCCGTCATTGTAGACCCCTCCAATGCAAATACTCTGAAAACCGGGTCGCATTCTTCGTTCTCAATGAAAATTTCCGACCGATATGATAATCGAAACTGAAAATCTATTGAATCAGTGTAGAAGGTGAAATCTGTGGCTGATCCGTTTAAGTCAATTGGTAAAATCGAAGCGGTGGTATCAGCTATAAAAAACTCCTCCTCATTGGCAAACTCAACACCAACAGAATCAAAATCCGCTTCCAACAACTCCTTATTTTCGTAATTGAAGAATGCCATGAACACCTCATCACTTCGTTCTGTTATCCCACAGGTATTGTCATCCTCACAAGAGGCCGCAAGTATTACAACTAAAAAAAGGAAGATCCATTTTTTCACGGGTACAAAAATAGTAAAGGGTTTGGCTCGCATCTAATTAGTTTTGCAGATTATCCATTCAGCCATTGAAAACAAAATCACTCAAAAAAGATAAAGTCAATATCGTCACGCTTGGGTGCTCCAAAAATATCGTGGACTCGGAGGTGATACTCACCCAACTCAAGGGCAATGCGATCGACGTACGACATGAATCAGTAAAGGATGACTCCAACATAGTGATCATTAATACCTGCGGGTTCATTGATAACGCCAAACAAGAATCAATTGATACAATCTTGAGATATGCTGATGCGAAGAAGGAGGGATTGGTAGAGAAAGTATTCGTGACTGGTTGTCTTTCTCAGCGTTATAGAGATGACTTACAAAAGGAAATTCCTGGAGTGGACGCCTGGTTCGGAACAATGGAGCTTCCTATGCTTCTCAAAAAATTCAATGCGGATTACAAGAAAGAACTGCTTGGCGAACGAATCACCACTACAGCCAATCACTACGCTTACTTGAAAATTGCTGAGGGCTGTGATCGTCCCTGTTCTTTTTGTGCGATCCCGCTGATACGAGGCATGCACATTTCTCGATCTATGGATGATTTGGTGAAAGAAGCCACTTCTCTTGTAAGAAATGGTACTAAGGAAATACTGCTCATCGCTCAAGATTCCACCTACTACGGATTGGACATTTATAAAGAAAGAAAACTGGCTGAGCTAATGGAGAGATTATCGGACGTTGAAGGATTGGAGTGGATTCGGCTGCACTATGCCTTCCCAACGGGATTTCCAATGGATATACTGGATGTAATGGCCAATCGGTCTAACATTTGTAATTATCTGGACATTCCATTGCAGCATGGATCCACAGAAATGCTGAAGCTCATGCGCCGAGGAACAACTCGTGAAAAAACTGAGCAATTGTTGGACACAATAAGACAGAAAGTACCGGAAATCGCTATCCGAACAACATTGATTGCCGGACATCCGGGAGAAGGCGAGGGTGAGTTCGAAGAAATGATGGATTTTGTTGAGCGATCACGGTTTGAGCGTTTGGGGGTTTTCGCGTATTCACATGAAGAAAATACGCACTCACACTCAATGAACGATGATGTGCCGGAAGATGTTAAACAAGATCGTGCGGCATCCGTAATGGAATTGCAGGAAAACATTTCAGCCGAAATCAACGAACAAAAAGTGGGCAAGACATTCAAGGTACTAATTGATCGTATGGAGGGTGGCGAATTTATAGGACGAACGGAGCACGATTCGCCTGAAGTGGACAATGAAGTATTAATCTCGGCAGAAGATACCTATCTACGAGTAGGTGATTTTGCGGAAATAAAAATCACGGAGGCAACTGCTTTTGACTTGATTGGGGAGGTGATGACTAGTTGATTGTTAACTAGTGAATTTGCTATCATTATTGAAATTGGAGAAGCTTGAAAATTCGTATCAAAGTTGAACGGAAAAACTAATTAACTATTCAACCAGTTGACCAGTCACCAAATTAGAATGCAAACAGAAAAAATAGACCTTGACGAAACCGACTGTTTCTCATCCTTCTTCATCGATTATATCAAGGGCGATGACAGACTCAAGCCATTTTACCAAGCTACTCCAGTCATTGAAAATTTCTCAGATCAAATTGCCAACCGATCTTTTCCGACCAGCCACCGAGAAACATTAGTTGCTGTTCTGAAGGAACAATATCGAGATCTTACAACCTCTTCAGCTGTTTCTGACAATATCGAGTCATTACTTTCGGAAAAGACTTTTACGGTCACCACAGGCCACCAAATGAACATCTTTACCGGGCCTTTGTACTTTATTTACAAAATTGTCACGGTCATCAATGCTGTCAAGTCCCTGAAGGAAAAATACACTGAACTTAATTTTGTGCCCGTTTACTGGATGGCTTCAGAGGATCATGATTTTGATGAAATCAACCACTTCCATTTACACGGGAAAAAATTTCAATGGAACACAACACAAACAGGAGCCGTTGGACAGTTTGATCCATCCGAGCTAAAAGACCTCCTCGCCCAACTTTCTGGTGATGTATCGCTTTTTGAAAAAGCCTATTTGGAAAACACTAATCTCGCTGATGCTTGCCGACATTATGTGAATGCGCTTTTTGATAATAACGGTCTTGTGGTGGTTGACTCAAATCATCCCGTACTCAAAAAGGAGTTTACAGAGGTGATTGAAAATGATCTCTTTGAACATACGCCAAATTTGCTCGTAACCAGCCAAACCGAAAAGCTGGAAGAGTTGGGATTCAAGACTCAGATCAATAGTCGCTTAATCAATTTCTTTTACATGCACGAAGGTATTCGCGCGCGAATCGAAAAGTCCGAAAAAGAGTTTCACGTGCTAGAGACGAACCTAAAATTTTCTGCTGTCGAAATCAAAACACTGATAAAGGAACATCCAGAGCGATTCAGTCCGAATGTTGTGCTTCGTCCACTCTATCAGGAAATGATCCTGCCCAACCTCGCTTACATAGGTGGGCCTTCTGAGTTGGTCTATTGGCTTCAATTGAAGCCAATGTTTGATCATTTTAAAACTCCATTTCCTCTATTAATGCCAAGAAATTTCGGATTGGTCATTTCGGCGAATCAAAAAAACAAGTGGAATAAAACCGGCTTCACAATAGCTGACCTGTTTTTAGCTACACATGGGCTAGAGAAGCAATGGGTAAAAAATAATAGTCTGGAGGATCTCACTTACGTCGATGAGTCTGAAAAAATTTCAGGTGTTTTTAAAACCCTAGCCGTCAAGGCTGGCGCTGCTGATCCAACGCTTGTTCAACACATTGAAGCACTTTCTAAACAAGTATTGAATCGTTTGGAATTAGCTGAGAAAAAATTGGTTCGCGCTAAAAAAAGGCAACATCGAGATACGCTCAGTCAAATAACCGCTGTTAAAAATGCGCTATTCCCAAATGGGGGATTGCAGGAACGACACGACAACTTCCTGAATTTCTATCAAACTAATCCTGACTTTATTCCAGAACTTCTGAAAGAATTTGATCCGTTTGATTATCGAATGCATGTGTTGCTAGTATAATTTTGTGTACTTTTATGTGTACACAAAATAGTATGATTCAAGAAATCACAAATTTCCGAAATTTTAGAGAGAAACTCCGTTACTATTTGGATCAGACGGTTTCTGGCAAAGCAATTGCGATTAAATCGAAAGAGAGAGAAGTGGTACTTATTAGCATGGAAGAATATCGAAACCTCACCATGGATGACACGGAATACTTGCTATCCACCGAGGCAAACAAAGAGCATTTGATGGAGAGTAGACAAGAGGCTAAAGAGGGTAAGCTCAATAGAATTAAAACCGAAGTTCTTTGGAAATAGATTACTCCAACAAAGCCAAAAAAGATTTGGTTTATTGGCAGAAGTCTGGAGATACTCAAACCCAACAAAAAATATCCACTCTTCTAGAGAGTATTTCAATTTCTCCATATTCTGGCATTGGAAAACCTGAGCCTTTGAAATATGATCTATCTGGACTTTGGTTGAGGCGTATAAATCGAGAACATCGAATTGTTTACGAAGTAAAAGAGACATCTATAATTATCCATTCACTGAGATATCACTACTACAAATGAGTTCCAAATCACAGTTACGAACCCAAGCACTGGTTGATAGAAAGGCACTCTCTAGCGCCGTGTTTGAAAAGAAAAACAAATCGTTAGTCCAGCAACTTCAAGCATTTGTATTAAAGGAGGATTTCAAAATCATCCACACTTTTCTACCCATTGCGAAAAATCATGAACCTGACATGACCTCACTTTTCAAGGGTTGGTGGAAGGAAGGTAGAAGAATAATGGTTTCAAAAATCGATTTGAAAACCAAACAAATGACACATTATTGGTTCAGGCAAGAAACCAAACTAGAGACTAACTCTTGGGATATTCCAGAACCAGCAAATGCAAAATCAGCTGATTTCAATGAAGTAGATCTGGTCATTGTTCCTTTGCTATTGGGTGACATGCAAGGAAATCGGATAGGCTATGGAGGTGGCTACTACGACCAACTTCTAGGTGGTTTTAATGGGCAAACGGTCGGGCTATCATTGCTGCCTTTAATGGATCAAATTGAAACCGAGGAGTGGGATGTGCCTCTTGACGTTATTTTATTTCCCGAATAAGTAACCCTTTTTGGTTTTGTGCGTCTATCCTTTATTCTCTAACACACTTTTTTCTTGAAACACTTCTTTTTAGTCCTCTCTCTTTTTATTTCCACATCTACGTTTGCTCAGGAAAAGTACACCATCAACGGGTACATCGCTGACGCAAATGATGGAGAATCTCTGATTGGTGCCACTGTCTATATCCGTGAAATAAGTGGCGGAAATGTGAGCAATGTGTATGGTTTTTATTCGATCACCGTGCCTCCGGGCGAGTACACAATTGAGTATCGGTACATCGGATACACTACCCAAGTCAAAACAATTTCGCTTAATGCCGATCAGCGCATGGACGTAGAATTGGTTTCAGATCAAGTCATCTTGGAGGCTGTGATTGTCACTGCCGAGCCAGAGGATGTGAATGTTTCTGGTATTGAAATGAGTACATCCCAATTGGATATTGAGGCGATCAACAAGATTCCCTCTTTTCTTGGTGAAGTGGATGTGATCAAGAGTTTACAAATGCTGCCCGGCGTAACTTCAGTTGGCGAAGGAGCTTCTGGTTTCAATGTACGTGGCGGGGGTGTGGGGCAAAATCTGGTTCTTCTCGACGAGGCTCCTGTGTATAATTCTTCTCACATGCTTGGTTTTTTCTCTGTTTTTAATCCTGATGCAGTGAAGGATGTGAAATTGTACAAAGGCGGGGTTCCCGCAAGGTTCGGCGGACGCATCTCTTCCATTCTTGACATTCGAATGAAAGAGGGAAATAGCAAAGAGTTGGAGGTCAATGGTGGGATCGGATCGATATTTAGTCGGCTGGCAATCGAGGGGCCAATTAAAAAAGAAAAAGCCTCATTCATTATTGCAGCTCGTCGCTCCTACATTGATATTCTAGCAAAGCCGTTTTCAAGTTTTTTCGATGATGGTGCTGCACTGTATTTCTACGACCTCACCGCCAAGACCAACTACAATATTTCTGACAAAGACCGGCTGTATCTATCTGGCTACTTCGGGAGAGATATTTTCAATTTTACTAAATCCGAAGGAATTAATTGGGGAAGCAAAACCCTCACCTTCCGGTGGAATCATCTTTACAATCAGCGTCTCTTTTCCAATCTCACATTTTTCGTTAGCAACTATGATTATGAATTAGCTTTCGGTGATGACAATGTTGACAAATTCGAATGGTCGTCTGACATCACCACTTTCAATATCAAGCCAGAGTTCACTTATTTTCTTGACACCAAAAACGAGCTGACCTTTGGGGGAGAATATCTTAAATACAATTTCGAGCCTGCAAATGCTACAGTCGTGAGTGTGGGCGAGGTGACCAAGTTTGACTTGCCAAACAAGCATGCAGCGGAGTATGCCGCCCATGTGGGGAACGAGCAACGCGTGAATTCGATTTTAACCTTGCTTTATGGTCTACGGTATTCTGGCTTCAATTATTTAGGCCCGAGTGATGTGTATACGTTCAGCGATACCACCGCAGGTTTTCGGCCAACTGTAAATTCCGTGCAAACGGCCAGTAAAGGAGAGACGGTCAAGACGTACACAAATCTGGAGCCTCGCCTTGCGGCAAAATATCAACTCAACGAAACCTCCTCGGTGAAAGCAAGCTACAACCGAATGGCACAATACATTCATCTGGTCTCCAACACCACGGCTTCCAACCCGCTGGACATATGGACGCCAAGCACGAACAACATCAAACCTCAGATCGGCGATCAGGTGGCGTTGGGTTATTTCCGAAACTTCAAAAGCAATGCGTTTGAGACATCCGCCGAAGTGTACTATCGAAAAACCCAAAACCAAATTGATTACATCGATGGAGCGGAGCTTTTCATCAATCAAACTATTGAGGGGGATTTCCTTAGTGGAAAAGGGCGGACATATGGACTGGAACTTTATGCAAAAAAGAATGAAGGACGATTGACAGGTTGGATGAGTTACACGATTGCCAAAACGGAATTAAAGATTGACGGAATCAATTTTCAAGAAAATAAGGAAAGCAGAAAAGGTAAGTGGTATCCAACGAGATACGATCAAAAGCACAATTTCAAAGCAGCGGCTTTTTATGAAAAGAGCGAGCGTGTTTCTTTTTCCGCAAACTTCACCTACCTGACGGGTACGCCAACCACATTTCCAACACACCGATATCAGGTCGAACATCTTACTATTCCAGAAAACGCGCAGGATAGTCGAAATAACCTGAGGATACCTGATTACCACCGACTGGATTTTTCCATTACCATTTTGGGACGCAAAATTGGCAAGAGCGGAAAAGTGAGAAAAAACGAAAGTTCGACGGTGGTGACTTTTTATAATCTGTATAACCGAAAGAATCCATTTTCCATTTACTTCTCGCAAAAAGACGAACAATTGATTGACAATCAGATCGCGGATACACGAGCAAGTCAAGTGTCAATTCTCGGATCCATTGTCCCATCGGTCACTTACAATTTCAAATTTTAAAAATGAGGAAATTTATATACCCTTTCGTCGCGTTGTTGGTTTTGTCCTGTGATGAAGAAATTGATGTCTCCTTGCCGATTGAAGATGCGCCGATTGTCATTGATGCCTGGCTTTATCACAAATCGGAGACCCAGACAATTTCCGTAACACGCGCTAACACCTATTTCAATAACGACGAAGCATCTGGGTTATCGGGAGCAATAGTCACGGTGACCGATCTTGCCGATGTTGGAAACCCTATCCTTTTTACGGAAGGTGATCCTGGTCAATACAATTGGAACCCCACCAATCCGACGGACTCTTTTGGAATCATTGGTCAGGACTATCGTCTCGAAATTTTGCTGGATGGAACCACGTATACTTCCTATTCTTCACTGAACCCTGTGCCAAAGTTGGATAGCATCACTTGGCGACTGGAACCTGCTACGGCGTTTTTCGACGACTCTTTTTTTGGGGAATTTTGGTCACAAGACCTTGAGGGCCAGGAAGACTTCTATTGGATTAAAACATGGAAGAACAGCGCTCTGCTGGCAAAACCCTCAGAAATAAATATTTCTTATGATGCGGCCTTCTCAGAAGAGGGAAATACAGATGGGTATACGTTTATCCAGCCCATTAGAGATGCCATGAACCCGTTTGAATCTGATGATGACGATCAGCTGATTCCTCCATACGAATTGGGTGATTCCGCTTTTGTGGAAATCAACTCGATTACCCTCGATGCATTTTTCTTTTTGCAGCAAGTGCAAATTCAGACCGATCGGCAGGGTGGTTTTGCCGAATTGTTCGCTACGCCTCTGGCTAATATTCAAAGTAATATTTTATCAACCAACAAATCTGAGAAAGTAGTTGGATTCTTCTGCACGTCCGCCAGCTCTGGGCTCGGGAGGAAGTTTACAGAAGAGGCTATCTTGGAGGACTAATTTGGCACAGTCCCTTTTGCAGCTCTGCGCCTTTGTGTGAATCACTTTATGAAAATCTACGCCCTCAGCGGACTTGGTGCAGACGAACGAGCTTTCCAGAATTTATCTCTTGATGGTGAGTTCATTCCAATCAAATGGTTGACGCCTAAAAAGAATGAATCCCTAAAATCCTTTGCTCTCCGACTTGGCGATCAGATTGATACCGCCGAACCGTTCGTGTTGCTGGGACTTTCCTTTGGAGGAATGCTTGCCTCAGAGTTGAACAAGACGCTGACACCAGAATTAACCATTCTTATCTCGTCGGCTTCTACAAAAAGTGAGCTGCCGGTCTACTTCTCAATTGTTCGGTTTTTACGACTTTATCAAATAGTCCCTGCAAGTTTGTTCAAACCACCAGCCTGGATAATGAATCACTACTTTCGCCTAAAACGAAACCCTAGCCGTGGTTTGATCAAAGAGATTATGCGAGACTCTGACCCCAAATTTCTAAAGTGGGCAATCAGAGCGATTATGAAATGGGACAATGAGGTCGTGCCCGAAAACGTCTTCCGCATCCATGGAGCGAATGACCCTGTACTGACAAACAGGAAGCTCCCTGGTACAATTACCGTGGACAAGGGACACTTGATCGTGTTCGATCAGGCGGAGAGGATTAGTGAGATTGTGAATGAGCGTATCGGGGGAATCACCAAATTACAAAAAACAAATAAATCTCAATAACCAAATCTTAAAATCTGCGTAGATCAGCGAAATCTGCGGGAGAAAAAATCTAAAATCCCCAATCCAATCAATCTAAAATTATTTCCTCCCCCTCACCATCTCCTTCTTGCCCAAAGCACCCGGTAAGACCTCCACTTTGAATCCTACGGAAGCAAGGTTGCGTTTGAATTGGCCCTGTGCACAGTAGGTCGTGAGGATTCCTCCCTGCCTTAATGATTCATAACAACGCTGGAGATTTTCAATGGTCCATATTTCTGGCTGTTTGCTTGGCGCAAAAGCGTCAAAGAATATCACATCATATTGATTCTTAGTTCCCAGATCCTCCAGTGGATCCTTGGACTTTCCCAATTCAAAGTTGAGGCTCAGCTGAATTTGTTCATTCCAGCTGGCTCGGTGTAGTTGCTCAAATCTGGGATCTGACATCAAATCCATTTCATTCCAAATTTCCTCGGGAACTGGAAAAGGTTCTAATGTCGAAAAATGAATTGGTCTTTTGTTTCGATCAGCCCAGTCCCAAACTAGTAAAGCATTCAACCCTGTCCCAAACCCAACTTCCAAGATAGATATTGGTAATTGGTGGTTGGTTTTTAGACTTAAAAGGAATTCCAGTCCCTTTTCAATGAAGATATAAATGGATTCACCTCGCGCACCTTTTGTCGAATGGTAAGTTTCGTTGAGTTCATCATCGTATAGACTTTGAGAGCCATCTTCTGTGGTGATGATTTTTAGAGGCATTATTAATTATGTGTTACCGTCACTACTTTAAAGTACTCCCGCAGATTTCGCGGATTAATGCAGATAAGAATTCTACGCATACCTACGGGAAAAGAATATTGAAGTCAAATCTGATAAATCAAAACCACCGCATGAGCAGAGACACCTTTCTCTGATCCCACAAATCCGAGTTTTTCAGTAGTTGTCGCTTTGATAGAAATATCCTCTTCTGAGATTTTCATTACTCCCGATAGTACCTTCATCATTTCAGGAATGTTCGGACTGATCTTAGGTGCCTGCAAGCAGATAGTTGCATCGATATTGCCTATGTCAAAGCCTTTCTCTCGAATGAGGGTCATTACTTGTTCTAGTAGTATTTTACTATCTATTCCTTTAAAGGCTGGATCCTGATCTGAGAAGTGAAAGCCAATATCTCGGAGATTTGCAGCTCCCAGCAACGCATCACAAATCACATGAATCAGCACGTCCGCGTCGGAGTGACCAATAGCTCCTTTTGTGTGAGGAATTTTTATTCCCCCCAGCCAAAATTCCTCCTCATCCTCTAGTCGATGCACATCATATCCATAGCCTACTCTTATATTTGGTTTCATGATTTTACCCCAGAGGACACGAAGAGAACAGAGGCTCTCCTCATTTTAACTAATTCGTTTCTTAATGATTATCCCAAAACAGAAATCTCTGTGTTCTCTGCGAACTCCGCGGTAATCAAAACATCCAAATCTACTTATTTCAAGGTTAAGATTTCAAAATAGGCTTACTTCGCGTCAGTAATTGATCTCATGAAATTCGATCCAAAAAAACGGACCAAAGAGCAACTGCTCGAAATCCATCGTCATTTGATTACGCCTCGTCTGATCGAGGAGAAAATGTTGATTCTACTGCGTCAGGGTAAAATTAGCAAATGGTTTTCGGGTATTGGCCAAGAGGCTATTTCTGTTGGTGCGGCACTTTGTCTGAACAAGGATGAATACATTCTCCCAATGCACAGAAACCTTGGGGTATTTACGTCCAGAGATGTACCTCTGCAACGACTTTTTTCGCAATTTCAGGGAAAAGCGAATGGATTTACTAAAGGAAGGGATCGGAGTTTTCACTTTGGGACTCAGGAATACAATATCGTAGGGATGATTTCACACCTAGGTCCGCAGCTTGGGATTGCCGATGGAATCGCACTTTCGCATTTGTTAAAAAAAGAAGAAAAAGTCTCTCTGGTTTTTACAGGGGATGGGGGATCAAGTGAGGGTGATTTTCACGAAGCATTAAATGTGGCCTCTGTCTGGAATCTACCTGTCATTTTTGTAATTGAAAACAATGGGTATGGTTTGTCAACACCAAGTCGTGAGCAATTCAACTTTGATTCATTCACTATAAAAGGGCCTGCTTACGGAATGGACGCACACAGCGTGGAAGGAAATTCGATTCTTGAGGTTCTAAACGAACTGGAACCCTTGGTGGAGGACGTACGGAAAAATCCCCGCCCCATAATTTTCGAAGCTCGGACGTTCCGAATGCGCGGGCATGAGGAAGCCTCTGGCACTAAGTACGTTCCTAAAGAGCTTATGGCACAATGGGCGAAGAAAGACCCAATCAAAAACTATGAACGCTTTTTGATCAAAAAGAAAATTCTAACCGTAGATGAAATAACGATAATAAAGAAGGGGCTTCAGAAAGAAATAAATGAGGCGGTAAAAGCTGCCTACGCAGAGGATGCCCTTCCGCTTGAGCCTGAAACGGAGCTTGCAGACATCTTTTTTCCCTACGATCAAAAAGTAGTCTCACCAAAGAAGAAAACAACTGAAAAACGTTTTGTAGATGCTATCTCAGATGGCCTCCACGAAAGTTTGAAGAAGCACCCCGACCTCATCTTAATGGGGCAAGACATAGCAGATTACGGGGGCGTATTCAAGATCACGGAGGGCTTCATGGATGAATTTGGGAAAGATCGAATTCGCAACACGCCACTCTGTGAGTCGGCTATTGTTGGTACAGGACTTGGTTTGAGTATTGTAGGAATGAAGGCCATGGTTGAAATGCAATTTGCCGATTTCGTAACCTGTGGTTTCAATCAGATTGTAAATAACCTTGCTAAACTTAACTATCGCTGGGCCCAGAAAGCTGACGTTGTTATTAGAATGCCTACAGGTGCGGGCATGAGTGCGGGTCCCTTTCATTCTCAGTCAAACGAAGCATGGTTTTTCCATACCCCGGGATTGAAAATCGTGTACCCGTCCAATCCTGCAGATGCCAAAGGATTGCTAACAGCGTCACTTGAAGATCCCAATCCTTTTCTATACTTCGAACACAAATATCTGTATCGCTCTTTATCTGGCGAAGTGCCTGACGGATATTATACAACAGAAGTCGGAAAAGCTGCCGTAACAAAAGAAGGTAATGATTTAACCATTGTTACTTATGGGATGGGAGTACACTGGGCGATGGATCTTGCACAAAGTCATGACGCATCTATCGAAGTTATTGATCTGCGAACCTTACTTCCATGGGACAAGGATACTGTTCGTGAGTCTATTAGGAAAACAAACAAGGCGTTGATCTTGCATGAAGATTGTCTGACTGGGGGAATTGGGGGAGAAATAGCTGCATGGCTTGCGGAAAATTGCTTTGGTGACTTAGACGCTCCTGTTATGCGCGTGGCAAGCTTAGATACACCTGTGCCATTTGCTCCAATTTTAGAAAGCAATTTTCTACCAAAAGAGCGGTTAGTAGAGAAAGTGGATGCCCTGCTTTCCTACTGACATTTGAGAAAGTGGATATATTTCCTAAACTTTGACAAAAGTCTGATCTGAGGTTATTAATAACCATATCGTCCTTCGTTTTACTTTTATTCGTCTTTGCTCCTGCAGAAGCGCAACTGCTTGAGGATTCAAAAGCCAAGCTTAAGTCGGCCAAAGTGAAAAAAGAGAGGAGCTTCTTATCTTTCAAAAAGAAGAAAGGTAAAAGCACTAACCCTCCTGGAGCAGGCAAAGCCGCACCTGCCCCAAAGTATTCTCAAGAAATGGCATCCTCAACAAAAAGGTATTCCGGTCCTCGTTATTCACAAGGATCTATTGGGAGCTTCTTTAGAAACATAAAAATCACACCCAAGTATTCCACGGTCTCTGTTGGATCCGCTCAGGCCGGAAAATCATTTTCACCTAGATACTCAAAGGCTAGTCCATTCAAAGGAAAGGCCTATGCATCATCTCCCCGATATTCTGGGCCCGTTTCGTTCAAAGGAGCTGCCTTTTCTGGAATGCCTCGATACTCAAAACAAGTTTCTTACAAAGGAGAACAACTCGGCGGAGCTCCCAGATACTCCAAGTCTGTTAATTGGAAAGGGGCCTATTTTGGAGGCAATCCCAAGTATTCTAAGACCGTAAATTGGAAAGGAGCCTATTTCGGAGGCAATCTCAGGTATTCTAAGACCGTGAATTGGAAAGGAGCATATTTTGCTGGATCCCCTAGGTACTCCAAGCCGGCAAATTGGAAAGGAGCATATTTTGCTGGATCCCCTAGATACTCCAAGCCGGTAAATTGGAAAGGAGCATATTTTGCTGGATCCCCTAGGTACGCCAAGCCAGTAAATTGGAAAGGAGCATATTTCGGAGGCAATCCCAGGTACTCTAAGACCATGAATTGGAAAGGAGCATATTTTGCTGGATCCCCTAGGTACTCCAAGCCGGCAAATTGGAAAGGAGCATATTTTGCTGGATCCCCTAGATACTCCAAGCCGGTAAATTGGAAAGGAGCATATGTTGCTGGATCCCCTAGATACTCCAAGCCGGTAAATTGGAAAGGAGCATATTTCGGTACAAATCCAAGATACTCTAGGACCATGAATTGGAAAGGGGCATATTTTGCGGGAACACCACGATATTCTTCGCGTAAGCATCGCTTTGATACTAACAAAAGATATCAAGACCAAACACGACCATATCAACCAGAAATAGCACTATACTCTGGCAATCAAAAATATAAGAAACCGCACTACAAGAATATGCACCCTAGCGTGAATTATCTCACGGCTAAGAACATTTCCAGTAAGGCCATAAAAAAAGGTCTTCGTAAATGGAATGTTTTTTGGGTTCGTTTGAACCCTGGTAAGGTGAGCCCTCCCGGAACTCAAAAGGTAGCTAAAAAGGCCAAGTTTGATAAGAAAGAAAAAGATATTTGGAACAACGGAAGAGACAGGAAACCTGACACAAGAAATGATGTCTCAATTGGCGCTGAAGAAACCTCTGAGGTTGAGGAAACTGAAGACGGTGGCGAGTAGGGGGAACACCACTATCTTTGTTTAATGATTGTATGAACTCAATGATGAAAAGCATATTTTTTCTGTTATTTTTAATTAGTTCCTTTATAACAACGGCACAACTAGATGAGGACTATGAGTACAAAAAAGAATTCATCTGGGGACCAAGTAAAAACTCTAATGGGGGTTTAATTGGGGGTCTTATTTTCCGATGGTCTAGAAGCATAGGAAATGATGTTTATCAAACGTTTGGGTTTGAACTGAGCAATGTCCATCATCCAAAAGAGTATCGATACCCATCTGCAAATGGCTCCACATTTATTTTCGGAAAGACCAACTACCTATATGCGATTCGGCTTCAGTACGGTCGTGATAAAATCCTTTTTAGAAAGGACACCCAACAAGGTGTACAGATAAACGCCGGATTTATGGGTGGCCCGACATTGGGTTTTCATTCACCCTATTATATCCAAGATTCAGATGGAGACTATGTGAAATATAACCCTGACAATCACTCACAACCCTTTGCAATCCTTGGACCTGGTAAATTATTTCAAGGGCTTGCTCAGGCAAATAAAGTTTTCGGTGTGAATGTTAAAGGGGGTCTTTCGTTTGAGTTTGGAACGTATAAAAACAATGTTGCCGGTATAGAAATCGGACTCCAGGTGGAAGCATTCACCAAAGAGATCATAATAGTGCCGACACAGGACAATCGAGCCATATTTCCGTCGGTTTATGCTACGCTTTATTGGGGAAAACGGAAATAATGAAAGACGAAACACTTCCCGAAACACACCCGATTCCTAAAGAGTTCTATTCTTTCGAAACAGGAACCCATTTTACCAAATGCCTGGAATGCAAATGTGACCTGATGAACGGAAAGCCTTACTTAATCGAGAAGGCATTCAAAAATCATATTGAATACCAAGTAAAAGATACGGTGTTTGATTATGCGCTTTGTATGAACTGCGCTGAGCGTCTTAAAAGTGAAATGTCCAAAAAGTCAATGGAGACGCTTATGAAATTTTTCTCAGAACGAATAGACTTTGGAGAGCAGATAAGCCGAATGCACTTGTCGCCTTTGTCGAATATTCAATCCTGTATGATCACTGGTAAGAACGCGGAAGACTGTCATGAGTATCAGATTTATGCCTATTGCGTGAACGACACTATTTCAAACGACATGCCCCCTTATATGGTGAGTGGAGAGGTGATGGAAGAAATACTGCCTCTGCTCTCAAAGCAGACCAAAGATGATCTCAATGGGTTTTTTAATAAGCATTTTGCTCCAGACCCTTCCTTGATGGAACCCATCGGACCAAAGTTTGTACTGATCTGAGTTAATCCTTTTTTAATACCAGCACCTTATCATCCATCACGGTTCCTATAAAAAGATAGTCTCCATATGGCACAGCTACACAAGAAGTAGATACTTCAACTCCATCATTCACATAAAGCGACTCAACGATCGAATCAGGAAAACTAACTCGTACCACTTCTGACGGAGCAATATCAATCTTAGACGCAGCGTATTTCTGAAATCCTATCAAATTTGGGTGCGCGCCGGACCATAAATTTCCCTGATCGTCCCATTCCAAATTGTCCACACCAGTTCCCATAAAAATAGTGTTAGACAGCTCCAACGAACCCCCTTCTTTTATATCATATTCAAGTATCTCAAATTGTCGTGGAGAGGCCACAAACAACATTTTCAAATCCGGAGTAATGTTAATCCCATTTGCATAAGCAATGTCTCCAGCAACATCGGAGAAAACAGTCCCATCATAGTACACAACCCCAGATGCTTTCAGTCCCATGTAATTCTCAAAAAATACTCTTATTCCAGATGTATAACCATGATCGTTGGTGAAATAGAAGCGATCTGAATCTACAAACACAATGTCATTCGGGCTGACAATTCTTTTGTCTGAATACGATCTCACATGCGAGAGTTCGCCATCTTCCAAATCGAATAGCTCCAGCGTGTGGTTGCCTTTTTGGTGATTCACCACAAGTAATCGATAACGTGCGGAATCAATTCTGTAAAGAGAAATACCGTGTGGATGAAAGCCTTCTCCCAAACCATCAGTAAGCCGTGTGGTTTCAAATGGTTCTTGATTTAAGTTCAATAAATAAATGCCGCCCGTTGGATTTTCTCCTTTTTTTGCTCCCTTTCGATCAAAAGCAGAGATGACCATCAACCCTGATTCATAATCTATAGTAAGATCCTCCGCTCCAACAAGGGGGATTTCCTGAAAGACAGATCCGTAGGATTTATTTTCAATTTCTCTAAAAAATCCCGTGCTGCTGAGGATTGAGTAAACGTAGGCTACAAACGCTACGATTAGGATTAGGAGGGTGATGAGGGTTTTTTTAAGCATGGGTGAATTTACAATTAAACAAAGTCAAAAATAAATTCAGCGTTTTGGTATAGCATTTAATTATTCACTTGCCAAGGCAATTATCATTACAAGTACTGAGACAAAAATCCAGTATCAGCTAATTTGAAATGAATTTGATGATTATAAACTTGTCGACAATTTCTTCTAGCTCCTTAAATTATTTCGAATTAATCCATCTCTTTTTTTCTTTTTCTGAGTTAAATCACCCTTAAGGTCTAAAAAGTTTTTTTAAAGTGAACATAAAACCTTGTTTTTATCCAAACAATATCCACTTATAGGTGTTTTTACTTGACGGTATAATAAAAAAATGTTTTACGCAAGACGGACTGATCGCCCGGATTCTTGTGGGTATAGTACAATTCAGGTGTTGGAATTAGGCTCAACTTGGAAAATATCACCTAATCACGTCAAACAAGTGCGTGTACTTGATGGTAAAACTTTGGTTGTTTGGGTGGTAGCCTGTCTTTGTGGGAAACACTATCCCGTCTCCCTTTCCCCATGCCTTGTTGAAAACCACAAACAAACCTGTATTAGCTTGCTCCAGTAATCCGAAACGTAGGTTGGCAGACCAAACTTTCGCAACACTATTGTACTGTATCGGGCTTTGAGTGAAAATTCTTGGCGTAAACGAATAAGAAACTCTTGATCCTAAAACGGTTGCTTTGAAATTCCCGTTGGGAAGTGAAAAATCATTTCGGCGAAGGCTAAACTCAGAATTGAATTTGTTCCCGAACCGAAGACCAACTGTTCCACTATTGATGTATCGTTCGCCTCCAAACGCGCCTCCAAAAACATGTCGGGTGCTGAGGTAGACGTTCTTACTTGGATTGGTAATTATGACTATCTGTCCCTCGGCGTGCTCATATGTACTTGTATTGACAATAATTCCATCTGAAATCTCGAAATCTTCCACTACACCTTCAGTGGTAATATTGATTCCCGTATGGATTTCAAAACCTCGTCTCCATACCCAGTGATTGTCGATGTGTAGAAAACCCGTCTCCTGAAAATTATCGAAATTCCAAAATCCTCTATACGAAATATGCGGACGTATCTCGAGCATGTTCATTTTGTTTTCTTCTTTATATCGAATTGTTTTAAGAATGAGAAACTCTGGCTTTCTGTAAGCACTTCTGGAAAGGAATCCCAATTCAGGATTGAAATTCTCAGCCACCTCGGTATAGGCCAAGTTCAATCGCCACCCATTCCAGGTATACTGGGCTTGCATCTTATATGAATGATCGCCTGTTGAAATGCCCGGTGAGCTAGTCTTCGCATAAAACCCCGATAGCTGAGCCTTTTTACCCAAACCTAATTTACCATCCACAGCATAGGTACCATTGTATTGATTACTGTTTGTTGGGATCAAATCGCTTTGCAGCCCTCCCATACTTTGTCGGTTCATGATTGCGGCTCCTATCGTTGAACGCTCGGCCAACTGATGATTCACGCGAAGTACCGAAAAATTATTTCTTTCAATAGCCACATCGGGCATACTCACATCTTCGGTGAACATGCTCAATACTCCGACATACGTGTCATTAATTTTACCCGACACTCTCGCTCCTCCAATAATCGGAACGATCTGTCCCTCTTCTCCAATTCCAATTCGCCTACTAAAAAAGAGGTCAACCTCACCCGGGCTGCCAATACTAAACTGACCTGCATTCTCTAGAAAGAAGGGTCGCTTTTCAGGAAAGAACAAATTGAAACGGTCAAGATTTACCTGCTCATCGTCCACCTCAACCTGTGCGAAATCAGTATTGTACGTGAGATCAAGTGTCATGCCAGGGGTAATGCTGTATTTCACGTCCAAGCCAACTTCGCCTTCAAAATCGGTTTTAGGATTCGCTGTTGTTTCGAAATTCTTTGATGCTCTGCCCAGCACATAAGGAATCACTTTTAGATTACCTGGATTTCTTAAATCAAGCCCATTAATGTCGCCGGCAAGTGACAATCTATTCAGATCAAACTGTAATGGAAGGGGTGCCCAATAGGCCACCTCATTTGTCTTTCGAATATTTCGTTGAAAATTGATTCCCCAAGACTGATTGTCTCCGGAGTTGAATCGAAGACTTCTTAAGGGAATGGCGAATTCTGCACTCCATCCATAGTCACCAACTTCCGTCTGTACTTCCCATGAGGTGTCCCAATTAAGATTAAATCCTCCAATAAATCCTCCCTGCTGCCGATTGGAATTAATGACTTGCTGACCCTCATTGTCAACTTGTCCATCATATTCCACTCCATTGGAACTTGTGCCAAACACAAAGCCATTTTGACCATCATTGTACGTGTCGAGGATAAACAGAAAACTATCCGTGCCGTCCAGCGACGCGTCTCTTCTAGAGTCCGACACAACAAGACGTTCTGGAGAAGCATCATAGCAAACTACCGAAAGATAGAAAATAGTGGAAGTATACGCCACTCGGATTTCTGTTCTTTCTGAAGCTGGCTGCCCATTATCCGGTCTTACTTGAATCATGTCAATAATGGGATTTATTGATTGCCACACCAGATCGTTTATGACATCTCCATCCAGTGTTGGATTAGTTTCCATTTTGCTCGCTGTAGTTACTGGTCTGCTCGAGAGTTGAGCTGTTGCTATCTGAGCCAAAAAAATGAACCCCAGTAACGTGGTAATTTTTAGTATGGTCATTAGGTCAGGTGATCTTTATTGGGGCACAATCTAAGTATTTCTTTTTATTGACCCGCTAATGTCAGAATCTCGCTCTGCATTGAATCCTCCGAAATCAGAATTATACTACATTTAAGGAATTACAATTCAGCCGCATGCCCATCGAATCTTTCACTGCCATTGATTTTGAAACTGCCGTTTGGAATCCAAATAGCATTTGTCAGGTGGGGTTGGTTCGTGTAGAAGATGGTGAAGTCACGCATAAAGTCGATCGCTTGGTCAGACCACCCAATAATACCTATTTCTACAAAAACATTGAGGTTCATGGTATCCGACCTGAGGATACTGAAGAAGCACCCACATTCGATGTGGTCTGGCATGAAGATATGAAGCATTTCATCGATGATCAGATCGTGGTGGCTCACAGTATTCAATTCGACGCAAATTGTCTGAGACATACGTTGGCCTATTATGATGAAATTCAACCTCATTTTGAGGAACGTTGTACGTTGAAGATTTTCAGAAGAGGCTTAGCCTATCTTACCAAGAAATATCGGATTCCGTTGAAACATCATGATGCTTTGAGTGATGCAACTGCCTGTGCTCAGCTCTATTTGAAACATTTAGCAAAACAGAATTTGTCGAGGACTGGCTCGTTGTTTCCGGATTATCGATAGTTCTTTTTGTTAAACTACCTCACCTTATTTGAGTCGATGGGGATAGTTTACAAAAGTTCCTCCCCATTCAAATCTGTAGTGAGCATCTCCGACATGCAATCAAAAAATGGTCGCATTTCCTTAAAGGCATCTGACATAATCCTAGGGAAATTTTGGCTGAACACCTCTTTCTCTATAAAGTCATGTTGGAGGATAAACTGCTTATAGCGCAAGAGATCAATATCCGCATGCTGCTTATCAAATCCTCTGGGTGCGGTTTTGAGCTGTGATCCTTGTAATTCTCCAAAAAAATTCTTGAATTGCCTGGAGCCGATGACTTCTCGCAAAGCGGAAGAGTCCAATGCAATCTGATTACGGATATGGAGAAGGTCTTTGGCGTTTGGCCCAAAGAAACCTCCCATAACAAACGAGCCTTTCGGCCCGACCTGATAATAGCAACCTCCTCGACGCTCAGCTGTTGCACGCTTAAAGTAGCCCGCCCAATTGGTTTTGTATGGGGTCTTGTCTTTTCCAAATCGCACATCTCGATAAATTCTAAATAGGTTTCGTTTTCCTAAGGTCTCGATCAGGTCGTGTGTATTCAATTCGCCAGCCACTCGATCCGAAAAAGCCAGCATTTCTTGCTGTGACTGTTCATAGATTGCCTTATTGGCCTGGAACCATTGGCGGTTGTTGTTTTGGCTTAAGTCGGACAGGAACCGGAAAGTATCTTTCATTTAGCAATTTGTCGAATTAGCTAATCGTATACTATGATTCGGGAATTTTTTGTGTTTCTGATTCCGTGAGGGTTGACGTAACGAAAAGAGGTCAAGTGGAGACTGACAACAATTGCGTCATTGCGAGGTACGAAGCAATCTTGATAGTTGGATTGGGAAAAGGGGGCGGAAGCTGGTGGGTGATTTTTCTTGGTTTCGTTTCGTGAGGACATGAAACGAGGTGAAAAGTGGTGCTTGACAACAATTGCGTCATTGCGAGGTACGAAGCAATCTTGATTGTTGGATTGGGAAAAGGGGGCGGAAGCTGGTGGGTGATTTTTCTTGGTTTCGTTTCGTGAGGACATGAAACGAGGCGAAAGGT
>JAAEPI010000230.1 GCA_024232835.1 Cytophagales bacterium | reverse complement strand
GGTAGTCTTTAACGTATACGCTTATATGAACTGCACTACAAATATGTAATAATTATTTTATCAATAATTTGTTGATCAATGATTAATTTTATACACATAACATAATATATAATAATTTCAAGCACATTATATGTTGACCCCAGGCACAACTCATAAGTGCCAAAAAGGTGATTAGATAACAGTATCTTCTCCATCTCTATGCAATACAAATTTTGCGAGATTATATCACCACTATATTACCTATTACTAGAAGTAATAATTCATAGTTACAGTATATTCCACATCTGGAAAATAAAATATATTTAATATATTGGACAAGGCAAGCCTTTGGCCTATACTACTGCATGTTGCAATTGCTATAGTTACCACGTGGCGCGGGCATGTGACATGTCATGTTTAGCTCGGACGTATCTCCTAAGCACCACAATATATAGTAAAATATGTAATGTGTTGTAGCTTTTGACGAGGACCTTTAAAATATACACATAATTTAATATTTTATAATAAAATACTACAATAAAACCATTCCTTACAATGGCTAGATATTACATTATCAATTTATTTTCTTATTTGAAGACCACCATGAAGTGGTTCGAAATGGACACGATTCTTCCAGTTGATGTATAAACACTGCTCAGTTGTTTCCTCAATATCAGCCATAGGTATCATGGAGCTCGTATGATTCCAAAATTTGGCAAGATCATAGTCTCTATATCCACAACCCCATGTACCACTTGTAGTCGTAAATAAGTGCATATCAATTTTTAGCATACTACAAGTCATTTCTTGAATAACATTATCAGCCCATATTTGTGGTCGTCTGTGATACTTGATAAGGTTTCTGGCATATTCATTGTTCCATGCAATTCGATAGTCACTGTTAATACTACAGTAATAAGGATTTTCCATAAACACTCGCTGCATCAAAGTTACATTTTTATCCATATAATCTAGCACAGCATTTTTTATCATCTGAAAATGCTCTTCATGTCCAGTAACAATGTAAGATATTGTCTGATACCAACAGTCTCCAGGTTTTCGACCAACTCCAATTTTTACATTGTTTATGGGTTTCACTGACATGTCAATTCCCAGTTGGTCAACTACCCTTCGTGGTCGTGACGCTTTTACGAATGGCCATCCAAATGCTTCGCAAACAATTCTTTGCCACCTTTCATCAGTAGGGCGGTAGTCTATAGTTTGACGATGAACAATTTCTCCTGTTATAGTTACATTGTCAGTGTGACCTTGTTTTGAGGTCTGTTTAGGCTTCTTTTGTGGATCTTTAGGTTTTGCTGGAGCTTTCTGCTTACCAGACGCTTTCTTTTTTGGTACAACTTTTGGCTTGCTTGTTGAACCTAAAGGTGATGTTTTACTTTTCTTACTAGGAGGGTCATCATTTGATCCATTAACATTAGGTCGCTTTCTATTGTTTGGTTCCCTGGGATTACTCTTGTTCTTTTTTGCTGCCGGACAGGTGTTCTGCGCAGCAGCTTTCCTCTTTCTACTATTTGTATTACTTGCAGCAGCACTTGAGTCATTCTTCTTCTTTTTTTCTGAAGGACAACCATCAGGCTGTGCAGCGGGTTTTCGTTTTCGTTTTGCATTTTTTATGTCATTAGCTGTTGCTTTTGTTGCAAACCTCTCTGCATAGCTTGTATACCATCGACGTTCCAGTCCTTCACTGTCCAAACCTTTATTAAATACCTCTCCTTTGCTACCTTTTAGGTTTAACAGTCGAGCATATTCAATACATGCCTTTTTCGATGCTTTCACCATTTTTGGACAAAAATTCATAAGATAAAGACCTTTGTGGCTCTTACATCTTGATAGAGCTACATAACTCATTCCGTCAGCAAAGATTTCATTGCCCAAGTCAGCAAACACACATTCCAGTGAAAGTGACTGACTTTTATGAATAGTCATTGCGTATGCGTTTATTAAAGGAAACATTTTTCGATAAACAAAACAACGCGGGGCAACCTTGAACATACGCTGCACCCTCTCCACGCATTGGACCTCTCCAATGTTATCGAACTTTACCATTATTTTTGTCACTGATTTTCCACTGGGATCATAAATTATGTCCATGACAGTACCCCTAGCACCGTTAACCATTCCGCCTGTTTGTTTGTCATTGACTCTCAGCATAACACGCGTATTCAGAGCAATATCAAGGTGTGATTCCAGACCAGCTGAATCACGGTCATCAAGCTCAAGCACCTTTTTCTTGACCATTTCTTTTTGCTGCTTTCCACACACTATGTCGTCTATTGCATCAATTCTAATAGGCACTTCATCCTTTTTTGCCATAATAGCATGGTTAAATTCATCACACATTGATCTTTTGGGTAAAAGACACACTGGATTTAACCCTTTTTCTTCACATTCCAAAAACTTATTAACATAAGCAGCAAGGAAGTCACTCTGTTCTTTGCAACCAGTAGTATCAATCAGTCTGTCATTTAGATACCGCACATCACTGGAATTTAACATTCCAAACCTCACTCGTGACAACACATCTCGCCAGCGAGCATTTTCTGCTCCTTCTTGACGGTGATTAGTTGTCAATTGTTCAAACTCAAATAGCTTCCAGAGTTGAGGTACACATGGAACACCGTTAGTAAACTTTCCTGCTTGATCTGGCGTCATTGGCACAAATGCTGGGGAACCTCTTACAGGTTCCAACTGAAATAAGTCTCCAAACATAACCATTGGCATATTCCCAAATAATGACTCTTTAGTCCCTTTAACTTCACACATACGCATGTTTATGTACATTAGCATTCTTGCACTGATCATTGAGACTTCATCAATGATGTGTGCGCAAGAACGATGGTAATTACCCTGCATTTTGCTTAAAACACCTGCAGATAAGGAAGTATATTCAGCATTGTTTCCATGCTCGACAGGTAGACGCCACATTGAATGTAATGTCATCCCAGAAATATTAAAACTAGCCATGCCGGTCGGTGCGCCCAGTAGGAAATGACACGGTTCCTTTCTAACTTCACTTTTGACATACTGATAACCCATTAGAACACGAATCAAATGTGATTTGCCACTTCCTCCAAATCCTGACACAAACATTCGGAGGGGTTCAAACTCCCCACAACAACAGGATGCTGGCTTTGTCTGATGCTTGTAATAATGCTCAGCATTTTCAACAAAGCGATCATAAACGCGACGCTGGTCTTCACTCAGACCCAAAACTTCTCTATCAAGCTGTTCCTCTGTTACAATAGCCGTTTGCTTTCTAAGACTATCAAACATGTCTGATCCATTTTCTTCGGAATATTCTTCAGCTTCTTGTTTTGCTGCATTTGCACGCTCTTCCTCGGTTAAATGGGAATTAACATCATCTTTCATTTTATCTTTCATATTGCGTTTCTTAAGAACTTTTTCAACATATTGAGCCAGAAAAGGGATGCTCTCCTTGGCCTTCATGAACTCATTTTCATAGGTGTCAGACTCACCTTTGATGTCATCTTCATTGACCCATGGTTTGTGAAGCAGCAAATAAGAATAATAAAATTCTTCCGGCCTCACATATGGGTCTATAGTAGGACCATAAACAATAATTGGATGTAACAAACTGCGTGGCTTCATACATCCCTGGCCATTTTTCAAGTATACCAATTTTGATTTGTCTTTCATTTGATTTACCATAGAATTACTAGCTCTATCATAAGATTTGGCAAATTCATACAGAGACATATCTTTTAAGGAATCTGGACGATTAGGGTACCATGTGCTAATCCAATCACCATTCCAGATGTCTTTACTACCCTCAGGCAGTTGTTTCAGCTGGTGTCGGTTTTTCAGCATACGTTTTCGCTTGTGAGGGAAGACTGCATTCAAAAACTGAAATCTAACATCCATTTTACATGCATTTTCAGCCATAATAAAGTTCCTGGCTTCTATTGCTCCCATTTCACGTGTTTTGAGCATTTTCATTGCCAAAGACATTAACTTGGAATAATCTGATTTTTGGACCATCTTTTCAATAATAAATTCATCCATGGCAGATTTTGGCCCTTTCGTGGCATATTTAGAAATGTAGTCTACAAGACATTCACTGTTTTCTCCAATAAATTGAAGGTCAACATTCCCGCCCCAGAGGTAAAGCAATATTGGCGAGTAATCATTTATCCTGCTCTCAGACTGTTTACGCTCCAGCTCATATAACCTGCGCTGGTATGAGCGAGATTGTTGTGACACAATTGACGACAACACACTATGCAATACAGGTTTCTGTGTACACTTGCGGGGATACGAAAACTTACATCGTGCCTTCCCTTTCTGTTTTCCAGAACGTCGCAAGCAGTAGCTATTACAGCGATGGTATTGATAGTTTTTCACTAAATTATGTAAAATTGGATCCTCATCCGGTGATGGTAGTTTGCAAGATATATGCTTTCCAATATATTCTAATATGCTTTCTTCAGAATCTACACCAATGATAGGGGCATCTTCAACCCAGAAAACACAGTGGTAATGAGCCATGAGTCGTGTCTGATATTCTGTCCTCACAAAGTGGTGCGTAACCTTCCCAATAGGCTGTGCATCCGATAAAATATAATCTAAAAGTGCATCAAACTTGTTCTGCAAATAACTGGCTGCCAATACTGGATCCTGACTGATCAATTGTGATGTTGTCAAGGAATCTACATTTGGCAAATCTTTATTCATATCATAAAGATACTTATGCAAATTTGCATCATTATAGTCACCAGGCGAAAACGTAGCCCAGAATGTTGGCGGACCATACTCAAAGACCATTGCGTCAACTTTACTCTTGACATCTTGCCAAAAAGCATTTTGTGTGGGAAGACGTTTTAATACACCAGATATCTGCTTAAGTAATTCACTATCCTCCTCTTTAGCTCCATTGATAATGCTCTCTTTTGTCATGTTTTTGTTTTTTTTGCTGTTTGTTACATGGAAGAGACCTTCTTTAATAGTACGTAATTCCCTTTGTTGAGCAAGGAAGAACAGGTACTGCTTATTCCTTCTAGCAAAACCATCAGAAGTCATGATATGAGCTTTCTCAAAAGATGCTCCATTTACATCACGAGGCCTCAATCTTGCTGTTCTACCGCCCTCTCCATATGGGAAACGACTAGGAAATGCCAAGCAATCCAGATTATCCTCATATGTTGCTATTGGATTAGAGTCTATATTGAGCATTTTAAAGAGCTCTTTGGCTTCTTTTGACTCTTCATTGACATTTAACATAGTAAATTGTCCAAATTCGGTGTCAAATTCCTCTTTAGTCATACGTTTCACCCAGGGTTTCCCTGTTTCACTTTTGCTATCTGTATCAGGTTCAGCTTCTTCACCTGCATTGTTTTCAGACCCTGCCTCATTGTGATCTGAAGACTGTGATGGTTGAGCACAATCGCTATTTTCTTTGCACTCATGCTTGTGATTCTCAAAATCTTGGGTATTAGCAAAAGCACACTTTCCACAAGTAGCACAATTTTTCTGTGCCTTGTTATCTTCCCCAGTTTTGTTCTTGCTATTGACATAATCTTCAGGCTTTTCGCCTGAATCTGAGTTAGTATATATATTGTTTTTAGGCTCTCCATCTTCGTCAAATAATGAAGACAGGGAAAATGCATCATCCTCTTGTAAATTATCACAAATGTCTTGCATACATTTTTGCTCGTGCTTGTCAAACTCTTTTTTACAGCTGAAACCTGTTTCCTGGCACAAGTGGCAAGCATAATTATTACATGTATTCCCACTGAAATTAGCACATTTACTGCTTTTTGATTCAGTGGTAGAATTATAGCTATCACTAGACAGTGATGACTGAGCATCACCAGTAGTTTTTCCACACTTTTCCTTGTGAGATTCAAACTCTTGGGTATCAGAGAAGGAGTCCATTTCACATGATGGACATTTCTGCACCTCATCATCTGTGCCGAACACATCTGGCAGGATGTCTTCTGGTGTTTCAGGCAGCTCAATATCCTTGTAATTTTTATTGTTAGCGACAAGCCAACTCAGTGCATCAAATACTTTCTTTCTGTCCACTAAGTTTCTCCAAACTGTCTTGTCCTTTTTAGGCAAAGAGTAACAGTGGACAAAATCTTCAACATCAAGCATACTTTTTTGATTAGGATCCCTGAGCTGAGCAATGGTGGCAGCTAAGCTCAAGGGTAAGTGTATAAAGTTACCCTTTACTGCATTGAGACGCTCACTGTCTGGCAGTTTACTGGATATCGGCCCAGGTTTGATCAATGTTTGAAAGCATTTCACTTTACTCACAAACATCAGCTCTATTGGGTTGAGCTCTTTTATTACTTCAGGACACTCTCCAGTATACATCTTATTTAACAATGAAGTTGCAGGCACAATATTTTTTGCCAGTAATCCTCTGCATGAATCACAAATGATTTGATTGTGCAACCACCTTGTTGGATGGGTTTCTATGTCACCTTCTTCACAGTCTGACTCTAAGAAATCAGGATCATTGTTATCACCATCAGGATTCACCAATCCTTTTTCCAACAGAAAATCATTCAATTGCTGATATGCTGCATTTGGACGGCGGTTTTTGTCCTCATCAAAATATAACTTGCTGTTACTTTTGTTGACATTTAATTTTGAGGATTTACTTGGACTGCACAAAATGTTACAGCAACAGCAAGCATTCCTTGGCAGATCAGAACACTTTTTATCATATATTTCCCCATATGTGGGCTTCTTTTTAACTTTGCAAGGGAATGGTTCTGATAGTTTCTCCTTTATTGACTCTTCTGTTATTTTTCTTGCATCACTGGTTGTCTCAAAACCAACACATGCTCCAAAGTCGAGTTTCATTTTAACTAACTTTGATAGATATTCTGCATCGCCAAGCACTGTACAAGCATCAATATCACACAATATTTTGTGAATTGTCCAGGCTTTTGAAATCAGGTCATGAACTTTTCTGCCGTTTTCCCAATGGACCATGGTTTTTCGCACCAACACCTCAGAACTGGTGCAACCCTTGTATTCTACAGGGTATTCCTTGTTAGCCAATGGCATGTAGCATTCCCTAGGATGATTCCGACGCATGACTGGAAACATGTACATCCTTGAAGGATTTAAAGCATTCCTTTCAGTTTCACTGTATTCAGTATACTTGCTACATAGATGATAACTTTGGAGAAACTTTCTGAAATTATTTGCTTCTAAAGTTGCAGTTTTTTTCAACAGATCTTCAAATGCTTGTATTTCTTTATCACTTAAAGAAATGCAGTTATTGTCACATTCATTTAGTAGTGATTTAGCCTTTTCTTTCTCACATTCAGTTTGCTCATCATCGCTGACAGGGTAATTGTAACCACAGCCATTGAAGTAAGAAGGCTCCTTTGAAAAAGGTTCAAAACCCTTACTATGGCACTGTAAACCAAGCAATGCTGTCCTTTTATCACTGTCTTTTGTTTGTGCTGCAACAGTGGCTAGCACTCCTTCAGCTAATGATGCTATTCTGTTTGATAACATCTTTAATACTGTTACACATTGTTCACGCTTTACGTATGTAAGTTCTGCCAACTTTCCAGCAGCAATGCCAAGCACGTCAAGATGCTTTCGTTTCAGCATCTTTTTTGATATCCCAGCAGTTAGAAATGACTTTTCATCAATTTTAAGCTGTTCAAGACTGTCTTTGATGATTTTGCCAACAAAAAATTTGTATAGCCCACGCCGGTTGTTTCTCCCAGCAGCAACAACTCGAGGAGCGCACCAATTATTGCGTCCTCTTATAATTTGAGATTTCTGGTCTGCTGAAAAGTTAAATTTCTGCAGAATTTCAGGGCGTACCTCATGATTCTTGAGATTTCTGGTATTACCACGAATTGCAGCACCAGAAAAATCCATAGCAATAGCTACCTCCATTCTGTATTTACGCTGTCGCTTTCTAGAGGTTCTTTTGACATTCGGTTGTCCATTGTATTTGGCTTTTCTAGCCCTGCCTTTTTTCCCTGCATTATATTTATGTTCAGCAGCTTTACCCTTGTCTTCCTTTCTATATTTACT
>JAAEPI010000229.1 GCA_024232835.1 Cytophagales bacterium | reverse complement strand
TGAGTCAGTGGGTAGGCTCCGGGCTGTCAGTCGTTTCTTCATTCTGTTAATCTTTCTCGATAACATTTTGAATTTCTTGCACGCTTTTGCACAGGTACGGGTCCACCATGGTTTATGTCCATTATAGTAATATTTCACTCCAATCGTATCCGTGGCTGTACCAGTGATTATGTTCGTGATTTGTGCAGCATGTTTATGTGGGTTATCCTCCCATTTAATGTCAGTCAGGTTTGTATCTAATTCCTTTCGGAATTTTCTCCACTTTTTTGAATTTGTAAGGTTCCATCCGCAGCGGTCATCATCAAATCCATATTTTGGTGCCAATTCCAGTGAATAGGTGATGGGAATATGGTCAGAGAAATTCCGATCGTAATCTAGTTCCAGTACCCTCCATTTGGTGCAATTTAATCCAGTGGTGGCTAGGGTGAGATCGATTCTGGTCTTAGCTTGGCAGGATTTATGGATGTGTGTAGGTGGGGAATTCTTTGGGTTGAGGATAAAAAGGTCATGGAATCCTAATTGTGATACAAAATCATTTGCATCTGTTCCACTTGATCTGTGGCTGCCCCACTGAGGATGCCGGAGGTTAAAATCGCCTCCAATTATGTTTTTATTGGAGATATCAATGATATTGTGGTAAAAATCAGTTTTTCTGCACTGTTTTTGAAACGTTTTTAATTGCCTTCTAGTGATGTAACAAATTTGAGTTGCTAGTGGAT
>JAAEPI010000228.1 GCA_024232835.1 Cytophagales bacterium | reverse complement strand
TTAGCAAGCGAAGAAAGCAGAAGACCATGATACCAAGCCTGCAGCCAAATTAGTCCCTTGCGGCATATTGGAAGTAGTTGCCGGATTATTTCATGTTTTCTTGAATGACTCTCTGGAAACAACAGACCTCATCATGGACACACTATACCAATGGTGGCAAACAAATCAGTCCCGCTTGCTGCATATTCAAGAGTTGGTCATCAATCTAGATAATGGCCCTCATATTCAAAGTCATCGCACACAGTTTATCAAACGAATGGTTATGTTTGCTGACCTGACGGGTTTTCGAATTCGGCTTATCTATTATCCCCCTTACCATAGCAAATATAATGCCATTGAGCATGCTTGGGGCGTTTTAGAAAATCACTGGAATGGCACTATTTTAGACACGATTGAGAAGGCTATCGATTGGACTAAGACGATGACATGGAAAGGCATTCGTCCCATAGTCACTTTTATCAAGGACAAGTACGAACACGGGGTGAAAGTAAAAGAAAAAGAACTCAAACCATTCTCGGAACGATTTGAGCGTTCCAAGACCTTGCCCAAATGGGATATCACTATTGACCCCCAGCTTGGGTAGATTATTTTTTTCTAGGTCCCTGATAATGCCCTGATTTTCT
>JAAEPI010000227.1 GCA_024232835.1 Cytophagales bacterium | reverse complement strand
TTGACAAAGTAATACTCTCATTTGGGACAAATGATATTGCTCGTGAGAGACATGGAGTTTTCAATCGCCGTGGTCTCTCCAAGCAGCAGCTTCAGACTCGTGCTCGTAATGGGATTAGGAAATTCAGACAACCTGTTGCAAACATTGTTAGGAAAGTGAAGTCCTTATTCCCCCGTGCTTCGGTTGTTATTCAGTGCGTATTACCAATGAAGAACATGTATTGGTATACATCTACCAATGTTATTACTTTCAATGATATGCTGAAGGATATTGCAGGATCCTACAATTGCTATTATATTGATTGTTTTGAGCGTTTTCTTTCTGCAGATATGCGTGACTATAACAGAGGGCTTTTTTATGACTGGCTCCACCCTAATAAATGGGGTCTTAATTTGCTATGTAAGTCACTGAAGTATGTCACTTACACCAATAGTAATATGTTTTCGTCCATAATTAAGCTGTAATACAATTCACATTAGTCATTATTTACCTGGGTACGTGTTCCTACAGTTTGGCAATTGTTTACTAAATAATAGTTAAATATATAAAATGATTGATGCAATTCTTTTTCGATGTCGTGTTGGATTATATCAGCACAGACATCTTAGGGTACTAAAATCTAGTTGCCCCTCAAAATCCCGGGTAATGTATGATTCGTGTGGAGTGAATTATTTTGACCAATATAGTGTTTTGTTAATAGCTTACTATATTTTTATACTATATATTTATGTGTCTATTTTAGGAATGCTATGTGAATGTAACTTTAACTCTTTCCCTATATCTAGGTTTCCCTCTGCTGGCATTAATCAGACTCTTAGTACCTACAACAGTCACGTCAAGTTGCTCTCTGTGATACTGATCTATTCCCTGTTCAAACGAGGCTTGCGACTGTACCATATGTTAGGAGTTCCAACGGGCTATTTAGGTAGACTAAATTTTAGTACTTTGAGATCTAAAAGCCATAGTATTTCTAAGTCGCAGTCATACTTATCTCTAGGTATGTATAATCTAAGAGTAATTATAGATGGATGCTTGTTTTGGGCTCTAACATTAAATGCTATCCTGATAGTTGTAGTAAACCCAAGCCTGTTAAATCCTGGGCCTACTAATTATCTTAAAATTGTATCCTTTAATGCCAATGGACTTCTTCCCTTCTCTCAACTAGATAACAACAATCCCTTATTAGATACTACTAAGTTATTTGAGCTACAATATTACCTCTCTGATCAAAAGCCAGATATCCTCATGTTAAATGAAACTTGGCTTAAAAAATCTGTTTCTGATAATGAAGACATTCCCGTTGATGACTATAAGGTCTTTAGGCTGGATCGGTCAACTAAGACTCATCCTCCCGACCCTGATAACCCTACCAAGTTTAGACGTTTTGGGGGTGGTGTCCTCATTGCTGTTCGTCGAGATCTTGATGTAGTATCCACTAAACTTGAATTTACATGTGCGGCAGAAATCATTGGTATAACATTAAAATTTGGGGATGGTAGAAAAATAATTCTTTGCAGCTTCTATAGAGTTGGTACATTGGGGACTAGGAACCATACAGAATTTCTTAATTTCGTACGCAAGGCGAGGAATCGTAGGGGAGTTACTGGTATCGTGTTCACTGGTGACTTTAATATGCCCAACATTAACTGGGATGACTACTCAAGTAGTGATAATGTTGAACAGCATTTTCTTGACTCTTTTAGTAACTTGGGCTTTGAACAACTAGTAAACAGACCAACTCACTTAAAAGGTAATATCCTTGATCTCGTGTTAACTGATAAGCCACAGCTAATTGGTAATATTAATGTTTCTGACTCAAATTTACCATGTAAGTCAGATCATTATAGCATTACCTTTACTATTAAATCCAGGGTAAAACGGATTAAAACGGCCAAACGTGATGCATATAATTTCAAGAGAGCAAATTGGACTGGTTTAAACTCTGAACTGGGTGCAGTTGATTGGAATAGCTTTCTCACTGGAGATGTCGAGACAGCCTGGTTATCTTTCAAAGAAAAGCTTTCCTTCTGTGCTGATCGGCATATTCCTAAAATTAGGATAGGTGGAAAAACCCAACCACCCTGGTTTGATGCTGAAATCCACCAGGCTTGTAGGAAGAAGGAACGTTTACATTCTGCCTACAAAGGGGAAAAGGACCCTACACAGAGAGCTAAAAAGTATTTTGAATTCTCTAAGAGTAGGAGTGATTTTAAACATCGTGTGACCGAAAAACTTAGTACAAGTTTTGAGGATGTAGATGACCCGAATTCAATTACAAAGAAATTTTGGTCATATGTAAAAGCTACATCTAGCAACACAAGGATTCCTGAACTTGTCCACCTTGATGATGTTTATAAAAATACCCCTATTGATCAATCTAATCTGTTCAATAGTTTCTTCTATAAGCAGTTTTCTGAACCAAGCAATTATGGTATTGCTATAGAATATAGTCCTTCAAATAACAAGTTTGATATCGACTTTAGGCCTAATCGAATTTGGAGTATTCTAAGTAATCTCAATGCAAATAAAGCTTTAGGGCCTGATAAAATACACGGGAGGATCCTCAAAAATTGTTCTGTTCCTATTTCGGCTGCACTGAGCATACTTTTCAATAAAAGCTACAATTCAGGTTACATTCCCTCTGAATGGAAATCTGCTCTCATTGTGCCTGTACATAAGAAAGGATCCAAATCCAATGTGGAAAATTATCGTCCAATTTCTTTGACAAGCTTAGTAGTAAAGGTTATGGAGCGAATAGTTCGGGATGAACTTATGTTTAAGTGTAATCATATGTTGGATCCTAGACAGCACGGATTTCTCCCTGGTAAATCGTGTTCTACTCAGTTAGTTGAGT
>JAAEPI010000226.1 GCA_024232835.1 Cytophagales bacterium | reverse complement strand
CCGATCTATGGCGTGAATTTCACGCATTATCAGGCCTGGAGCGGAAGTGAATAAATCCATGAGCAATAAATTGGCGATAACAGATTTGACCGTTCGTTCAGAGGGGAGGCTTCTGGATTTTGTTCTCAAGAAGCCTTGAAATTCACGCCATACAGAATTTTGGTATTTTAATGAAATCAGTTGCAGCAACCCAAGGGCAATTGCACCGGACATGACAAAGCGTTCATATGCATCAAAGCAGCGTCTGACTTTTCTTTTTTGATCAATGCCCATCGGAGGATCCAAATATTTATTCTTCCTGGGCTTTCTGGAATGACGCGGCAAACCCTTTGTCCAAAATCGATACCGAAAAACACCCATGACATTTTTGAGCATATCAAACATGGTTTCGATACGGACCCTGGCGCAATAGAGTTCAAGGGCCATAACAGGATCTTGATGCAGGTCACTGCACATCAATACAATAGGCCCACGACTGGTAATTGCCAATACAAAACGGATTAGACCAGCTGTCGGCTTCCAGAGTAAGTCCAGGGAAGTGATTGAAATTTCTTCAACTTTTCCATAAAT
>JAAEPI010000225.1 GCA_024232835.1 Cytophagales bacterium | reverse complement strand
CAGTAATTCTAATTGTGTCTCTTTTCTAGATGGATATCCAATTCCCCAATATTCTTAGTTTCTTGAGCAGGTTTTCCCCTGTATCCTCTCAAAGCTATTAGTGTAGTTTTGACCAGATCAAACCGTAGCCTTCTCCTCACAAAACTAATGACCTTTGAGTATGGCATATCTTTCCTCGTACTAATTTTGACTGCTAGACGTTTCAAGAAAGCTGATGCTTCAACTCCCATACCCCCTGTGGTATTGAAGACAATAGGCGTGAAGCTCCCCTTTTCCACATTCAGTACTCTGGCATTGTATTCTGCCTTCTTCCTGTCTTCATGATGTTTGTACATTCTTTTCACAGGCATACAAGCATTCGATGGGGCCTGAGCATGGAAAATGCGAATATCAGTAAAAACCTTGTCCAGAGGTGTCCAGAAACTTCGACAGCTTACATCTAATCTGGCATTTGGGGATGTGTTAGCACCAGATGGAAGTGACTCGCCAGTGAGATCTTGTAGTATTGGCTCGATAACAACATCCTTACAGCCTGCTTCTTCCAGTAACTCTCCAAGTACACGACAAAGCGAGTTGTGTCTCAATATGGGGTATCCACCCTTTTTGCAGATCAGCGAATGGTTGATGGAGTTTACTTGGTTACATCCACAAATTCTTGATACATTGCTCAATTTAAAATTGTAGCGAAATGCAATGTAATCATGAAATTCTTGTTTGTTCATAGCAAACCCATAATCTTGTAAGGGCAGGGTTGTTAGCATACAGGAGACGCCTGGTTCTGAAACAAGCTCAAGTTGCCTGGCAACTGTGGATGGCATAGTTTCCAAGAAACCGTTCCTAATCTCTTGATAGATGGCATCTCTTTCTCCAATTATTTCCTGCTTTATTTTGTAGATTTCTTCTTTATCAATATTGAGGAGACGGTGTTGGTTAACTATAGCCGCTGTCAATTGGGATGTTACACGGACTGAGTTTAAGTATTCTCGTTGAGCTGATTCCATAACATTACCAATGCTCATTCCTCCGTACTTAGCTGGAAGGGCTAGAATTTTTCTCATATTGTCATCAAGAAAATTCTTTCCGATAATGATTGGAATGAAAATTTCTTGAATGACATGTTCAAGAGGATTCAGTAGGTGATTTATATCAGGGGTGGTTCTCATTAAGTACTGCCATTTTTTAGCTGTTCCATATATAAAAGCTGAATATGCCAGCTGTGGTTCCATTTCAGCTATTCTGGCCAGGTCTTTGATATCATTAACCCATGACTCAATTTGCTGAGTAACAAAATCTGCTACACCTTCTGCAGTTCCTATGAATGATCCAAGATATTTGTGACCTTCAGTGGTGACATTTACCTCTGGAAACTTCTTTTGCGCCTCCTCTTCAAAGTCAGGTTTT
>JAAEPI010000224.1 GCA_024232835.1 Cytophagales bacterium | reverse complement strand
TGTACAAATATCGCTGGATCATAGAAGTGCTTTTCAAGCAGATCAAACAGAACTTTGAGCTGGGCTATTTTTTCTCGGACAGCTGTGAAGGGATCAAAAGAAAGCACCCAAAAGGCGATGAGCGAAACATCAAAATAGTCCAACTCGATATGTTCAGACAAGTGGAGGGGGGTGGTTTTGAGAATCCTGGGAAATCATCCTAGATTGATCAAAATCGACCCTTTTACGGTGAATCTGATTTTACTCGGATGTTAGTAATTTTTTATTCAGTTTTTCAGGAATCTCTCCTGTGCTACTTACTCTGTCAACTATTGCTCCTTCAACCCAAGTTACTTCATCTTCATCTAGTTGCGAGACAAATCTATGTAACTCCATCGGGTATTCTTGGAATTCATCACAGTCTGCTGTCAGCACCCATTCATCATCATTTAAATGATCCACCATATTGCATAAATATTCTCCACGTATGTGTTCGCGATACGGGCCAATCCATATGTCAAATGGTTCAATGTCGTATTCCTTTAAAATAGACTTTGCAATTTCTAGATTTTGCCTTTCAGAGTGAGATGATAGTGTAATATAAAATTCATCGACACCAAAATCTTTATAATATTCAATGAAGTGACGAATCAATGGCAGATCATACTTTACTCCAATACATGTTCTTAAGTGTATTTTATTCTTCAAATTGGTGTTTAGAAAATTCAATATCTTTTGACTACTTTTTCGCGCTAATATCTGCTCCCGGCAAGGTCGGTACAATACCGAAATAAAGACCTGTTTCCTGTTCTTTGCTAATATGTGCTGTAAACTGATAGTTTTTCATACTTACAAAGTAACGAACTATTGGGTTATTTGATTTGATTTACTTCTAATACCCCTTTTCCGGCAAGCAATAACTGGATTCACATCATATTCCTTCCCTTGCCAAAGATTTTTTTCAGCCAGTTTGGCTTCAATCTTTGGAGCGATTTCATAGTTTTTTAATCCCCACTTTGGGCCTATGAGGAGGTGAAATGGTTAAGAAACTACACTACAACGGAGGAAGGTTATAAGCCATAAGACTCTAATAAATATTATCAGTAGATTTGATTTTGAAATTTTAAGAAAAAAATGAAGAACATCCTACTACTTGTAATTGTCTCTGTTGCGTTCAGAGTATCAGCACAAACTGAATTCATCATCACCTGGCAAACCACGTCAGACAGTGAATCCATCACCATTCCCACAACAGGTACCGGATATAACTACACGGTAGATTGGGGAGATGGTAATACAGAGAGTGGATTTACCGGAGATGCTGATCATACCTACGCTACTGCCGGAACCTACACTGTAGCTATCACCGGGGATTTTCCAAGAATTTTCTTCAACGACTGGGGTGGCTCCAATCCAAGCACACTAAAAATCCAGTCGATTGATCAATGGGGAGATCAGACTTGGTCAAGCATGGCAAGTGCTTTTGAAGGATGTAAAAATTTGACCTATAGGGCAACAGATGTCCCCGACCTATCAAGCGTGACTTCACTTTCCGAAATTTTTCGCAATTGCCAAGCCTTTAATGGAGATATTGGTAGCTGGGATGTAAGTAGTGCTACGGATATGTCAATAATGTTTTATCGTGCAGAAGCCTTCAATCAGAATATTAGTAACTGGGATGTAAGCAATGTTACGATTATGTATGAGATGTTCAAGGGTGCAGAAGCCTTCAATCAGGAACTAAGTAGCTGGAATGTATGTAATGTTACTGATATGAGATACATGTTACGTAACTCAGGTCTTTCTACCGGAACCTACGATGCTTTGCTCACTGGCTGGTCACAACTGACCCTGCAATCAGGGGTTACTTTTAGGGCAAATCGGTTTTATCAAAACAAACTACTCCATAGTATGATTCCCAATCGTCGACCGAAAACAGTACCTGATCCTATGCGTCAAGAAAAGCTTGATGCCTTCGATAGATTATTGACTATCATGGATGAATTGAGAGAGAATTGTCCATGGGACAAAAAACAAACAATGGAATCTCTGCGGCATTTGACTATTGAGGAGACCTATGAATTGTCTGATGCCATTATAGAAAATGACCTTGACGGAATAAGAGGAGAATTGGGAGATCTAATGCTGCATCTTGCTTTTTATTCAAGAATTGGATCGGAGAACGGA
>JAAEPI010000223.1 GCA_024232835.1 Cytophagales bacterium | reverse complement strand
GCAATCTGGCGCACCACAGTCAAATCCGTGTAAATCGAAAGTCAGTGTAAAATCCAGTTCGTTCTCTGAAAAGGATATTACGTTCCTGATGTAGAGTTCTTCCAATAGACTTCCAATCAAAAAGTTCTGTGGTTTTGATTTCACAAGTTCATTTCGAATTAAATCTTGTTCTGTTTCCCAATCAATCTGTTCATGAACTTCTGAGTCGGTTATCATGTCAGATACGGGTTCACTATATTGTTCCTCCTTTGGTTCGGAAGTTTCTGTTGACATCTGAGTTGGAGATGTTCGTTCGGAGTTCGATGAACACGCAAAAAGTAATGTTAGAAGAATGAGAGGTTTGAGGTTCATTTTATGCAGTTCTCCAATGGGCTCTAACGCCAAGCTAAAATCCGTAGGCTCACCGTTTGTTTATTTCGTTAAAAGTATCTGATTCAAATGCCCTTTGCAAGTAACTCATAAGCCTATGGATTTTTAGCGCTTGTTATCTGTATTTTACTCTCGCTTTCCATCTTCATAATGAAAGTGATTCATTGATGCTGTTGTGAAGGAACCAATAAAATTTGGATCAGTTCTTTTCTCAGCTAATTTCTCAGTTCTCATATTAACTAGGTCTTCTTGTTCAGCCCAATCGAAGACACCAATGTTAACCGGATACTCTGTTAGCATTCCTGTTAGGGAGTTTTGACTTATCCAGCTTTCAGCATCTATTATATCTTCAAATATTCCTCCCGAGAGTTGACCACCTGCACCGTTGAAAACCCAAATGGTTTTTCTTGGTTTGATCTTATGAAAGACGTTCTTAAAATCACCTTGACTCAAAAGGTCGTTAACCACTTCTTCTACGACCGTTCTGTCTAATGACTCAATGACAAACATCCCAGTCGACCAGAAGTACTTCCCATATAAGTATTCACCTGTTTGAGTATTCTTTTCTTTCAGCCAATTTAGGTTTTCGTAGGTAAAAACAGTTGCTGAGTAAACATCCTCATTATCAAAAATAACGTCAATATCGGAGTTGTCATTTGTATATTCTGTACCACCGACAATTGGGCCATTCTGCTCTGACTCTATTCTTATTTCCTTAATCTTCATTGATGCAGCGATTACAGATAACGTCAAGCTAGCAGGTGTGCGCCCACCAGCTTGTAAAAAGCACTAAACTAGCGAAACTGCCCAACCACCACAACAGTATCCACGAAGAACTGCGTGCCACAAGTAAAAATCCAGAACCACAGAAGTAACCAGTAGCGATGAAATCTCAGAATGGGTAGTGTATCGGGCAAGTTCCTAATGAAGCTGGCAGAATGCTCATTTGGCGCATAACTGCTAGCGATTGTTAGCTGGCGTTTATTCACACTCCCCTACTGTATATCTCATTATTCCTGACTTGTGCATCTCGCATGTATTCCCATAGGTTTTGCCATCACATCCACATACCCTCATACCACTTCTCTCACAAGCTCCGGTGAGTTGAGATCCCTGATCGTTAGTTCTTTCTCTATGTTTCCTTATTCGTTCCTCAATTGTTTCGCTTGGATCGAAGCAAGGCAAATCATTTAGGGCATCAATGGTTTCCTTACTAACATTTGCATAAGCTGTAGTAAAAGAACAAGGGTCTATCTCATAGCTTCCATATTCATCATTATCAATCAAATCAGCAAAAACTAAGTATTTCATTTTGGGTTGAAAACGGAAATCTCCCTTGAGTACAATCATATCCTCAAATCCCTTATAAGATTCTCTAATGTTTAGAAGTGTAAGACGACCGTAGGGACCCTCAAGATCACCGTAGACACCCTCCAATTCGGCCACAGCAATGATATCGCATGTTTTTATTTCTTCCTCCAATGAAAGAGTGTCGCACTGTGGGAATAAAAGGAAGAAGTAAAGCAAAAAAATTTGAGTAATCATTTGATCGTTAAAATGCCAGCTAACGTCTTGATAAAATGAGTGCGCCTACACTCACCAAAGACTCAGATGTCTCCATTGACTTCTTGCCATCTACGAAGAAAGCAGGCGCATTCATTTTTATCTATTGTTACCTGTTTTTTATTTTACAATTTGAAAATATCTATTGTCAGGTTTTGTTACAGATTGTTCGTTCCAAACTTCACTTCCATTGAATTTTATTATAGCCAGTCTTTTTACATTAGTAGATTGTTGGACTAATGTAAGTTGAAGTGTATCTAAATCTGTTTCATTCCATTTAATGTACCCGACTACTTCTAAGTCGTCAGTAATAGCAAAGGAGGGTCGTATTCTTTTAGTTGACTCTCTTTCAATAATAGCATAGCCGTAAGGAGCATCGCTGTTTTCATTAAATACCATTGATGTGTCGTTTCCATCACTATTGTATAGTCTAATATTAGATTGATAGAAACTCTCTTGGTTATCTTGATCCAACAAGTCCACTCCAGAGTCATTTACTACACTAAATTCAAACAACACATCATCGCCTGGAATTCCAGAACAGCAGTCCTTTTCATCACATGCAGTCATAAAAAGAGCTGAAATAAATAGAACAAATAAAATTTTCATAGCTATTGAGGTTTTATATTGTACACCATTCCTTTTTTATAATTAAAATCATTTCCGTTTACGCTCCAATTATTGTATGCAAACCATCCATTTAAAGCTTGGCTACTCCATCCCCAATTCATATGTAAATACAAATAGCCAGTACCAGTTTCACAATAAGTCCACCTCTTGTAGCCATCACATACCCAAGCATGCCCATCCTTGTAAACGGGAAATATGAACCATTTACCTTTTCTCCCACCCCTTAGTATCACGGGTCTGTTCCATCTTATTTGTTGCTTGACTGTTTCTTGATTGAAATCCGCATATGATGCTGAAGCATAACCAAAGTCATTTCTAAAGGAAGATGCAACCTCATCTTTTGTGTCGGCACCTGACCCATCACATCCCCAGTCCATGTTAACAGCATCCCCAGCATCTCTCATTAATCTAGCCGTTGAGAGTGTTCCCCATGTGTCTGGCATGTCTGAATAATTATAACTAATCGGGAATTCGTGATAATTCATTATTTGAGCCATAGCGGTTGCCACACAACCGGTAGGAGCTCTTCCGTCAGCATTATTGCAACTTAAGTCAGGAGCTAAATCATTGTAACCGCCCCATTGTCCCCAGACAGTTGTTAGCAGAGGGCCATATTCCCAGTACTGGTCTTGGCAACCACCCCCTCCACCTCCTGATCCTCCACAGCCATCATCATCAATCGGTCTAAGAGTCATAACTTGTTGCATCTGACAGATTTCCCAAGTTTGAGCGATAGCATCTGTTTGTTCAAGATTGAGAACTCTTGCCTCATGTATGAGTCCTGAATTTCCAGCTAACCACTCGACTAGGCCATTTGGATAGCTTTCAAAATCAAAAGAAAAGTTATCTTCTGTCGAGAATGCTCTTATTGGTTCAACACGATCATCTGCTGATAAGATGATATATCCTGAATCTTGATAATTAACAATATAAAAAGATGGATTCCCATCTTGATCAGGGACTTCTAAAACACTTTCAATCTCTTTGGTGGTACTTGTTGTTCTTCCAGACGCTGAGATGGTTTGATATTCTAAAATTGAAGCAAAACTCATAGCTTCATCCATACTCACAAAATTTTCATTTATTTGATCTTGTTTTACATCGGCAAATTCTTCTTGCTGACACGAGTAAACCCCAACGGCTATCCAAAAAATGATTAATGACTGCCCTACTGTTCTTAATGTTTTTTTCATTTTAGTTTGTTTAACGTTTCACGTAATTACAGGTAACGTCCAGCTAAAATCCGTAGGCTTTCAGTTTGTTAATTGTTTTAAAAGTTTTTGATCCAAATGCCCTTTGCCAGTAGCTCATGAGCCTATGGATTTTTAGCACCTGTTACCTTCCTTTCAAGTTGTTGCCTCAGATTT
>JAAEPI010000222.1 GCA_024232835.1 Cytophagales bacterium | reverse complement strand
GCAATCTGGCGCACCACAGTCAAATCCGTGTAAATCGAAAGTCAGTGTAAAATCCAGTTCGTTCTCTGAAAAGGATATTACGTTCCTGATGTAGAGTTCTTCCAATAGACTTCCAATCAAAAAGTTCTGTGGTTTTGATTTTACAAGTTCATTTCGAATTAAATCTTGTTCCGTATCCCAATCAATCTGTTCATGAACTTCTGAGTCGGTTATCATATCAGATACGGGTTCACTATATTGTTCCTCTTTTGGTTCGGAAGTTTCTGTTGACATCTGAGTTGGAGATGTTCGTTCGGAGTTCGATGAACACGCAAAAAATAATGTTAGAAGAATGAGAGGTTTGAGGTTCATTTTATGCAGTTCTCCAATGGGCTCTAACGTCTAGCTATCAGGCGGTGTGCCCTTCAGCTATTAAACTCCGATAAAGGTAGCGCAACTACCCAACCCCAACAACTGTAACTACGAAGCACTGCATTCCGAAAGTCTAACTCCAGAAAGAAGAAAGCTGATCAAAGCTCAAAAATTTCAGAATGGGTAGTGGAGCGGATTGTCTACTCAGGAGCTGGCAGAAACCACCATGGCACATGCCTGATCAGCGTTTGTTATGGGTACCACTACTCTTTGAGAAAACTTTTGTCTAACAAAATATTTATCGACACTATGGTATTCCTTTTGTAGTATCTGATGTTACCTGAACCCAATTGGCTCGCTGAAACTTTCTGAACTCTCAACTTTATGTTTTTATATCCAACTCCCAAGGTCAGGGCGGGTTCTACAAAATAGAAATTCCGTTTCCCTACATCATATAATTCGTAATAACTGTTTAAATAGCTTACATCTCTTGGCATAACTTTAAGACGGTAATTAGTGCGTGTAAGTCTTGTGGATATTGCCACATCAAAGAATTTACTGGAATACCCTAATGATGGTTGAATGAATTGACGATAAGCTTTCAAACTATAAATATCCTCAGCCCGATCAACCCTACCAAAACCATAACCAGCATTAATTGCCGGATAAAAAAACTCATTGAAGTTAGAATATAATACAATTTCATTGTCCCAAAAATAGTCGTCAATTCTGGTGGAATTATCGGATTTAGTGGAATAGGTATCGAAGGTTTTGAAGTCAGATATTATAGCTAAATGGTCGTTGAATGAATAACCAATGTTATAGTTAGAGTACCCATTTTCATCGAGTCCGTAGGATGCACTTATATCTCCCTTTTGCTTAAACTTCATCACATTCTGTTGAGTCGGTAGATAATAGTATGAACCACATGAAGTTAGGAGTATAACTCCAAATAGAAATAAAATAGAAAATTTACATTTGATCATCTTTACTGAATTACCCATAACGTCTAGCTAAAATCCGTAGGCTTGGTCTTTATTAATTTCATTAAAAGTATCTGATTCAAATGCTCTTTGCAAGTAGCTCATAAGCCAATGGATTTTTAGCGCCTGTTAGCCTCATGTAAAGTTTCTTTTAGTACCCAATTCAGGTTTTACAATTTCCGGCTCATCATAAATTTCTCTTAACAAATCTGAAAGAGACGTTTCAAAGTTGGTATCACTTTTCATATCAATATGAATATACTGCTGCATGAATTCTGGTATACTTTCAGCTTGAAGACCACTTCTAAGAACAGGAATAATCCTTTCGTTAGTTGTCTGGTTTTGATATAAATCTGCATTCATGATTGAATATTCGTACCCAACGCCACCTGATCGTTTTTCTGCTTTTAACTTATAATTTGGAGTAAATATTATAAGAATTCTATCGGCCTTTTTTAGTGAGGTCTCAACAAAATAGGGAAGGCTCTTACCAGGTCGAAGCTCGTACCTATCTAACAACACATTTACTCCTTCATCCACAAGTCGGTCTGCCAAATCCAAAACCCATTTTTTGTGAACTTCATTGTCCCATGAATAAGATATGAAGACAGTTGTTACCTCGTCAGAAACTTTTGCAGTTGGCTTTGGCTTTTGAACTGGTCTCTGGCCTGATAGTAATATCCTAATTGGATTTACTCGTTGACTTTCAAAGGGTTCAACCATTTCAAGGATTTTAGATATGAAATCAATTCTGATTGATTCACTCAGCTCCATCAGAATATCATAGTAATAGATTTTTCTGCTGGTGCTTTTTCCCTGAGAATTTCGCAACTCTATGTATTGGTAATAGTCTGGGTGGTAGGGTTCAAATTCTTTTAGAGTTTTAATAAATCTATTTCCAGAGAAATATGTACTTTGATCATCGGAGTTATTTATTAATTCAAAAAGGCGGTTGTATATTTCGATCCAATTCACTTTATCAAGTTTATCTTTTTCACGGGATTTGCTCTTTTTAATGAGATGTGCATTCTTTTTCATAATTTCTTTGCACACCTCATCATCTGGAAAAATACTCGCAAAATTATAGGCATCAATCCCTTTACTTTTTTTTGCCAGTTCCCTTATTAAATTCCTATAATTTGATTCGTTAATCTCATGAAATTTACCCGAATGAAGGATGTAGAGTTCTTCCAAAATTTCAAATTCTATATCCGCGTTTTCTTGAGACAGTTGTCTGAAAAATTCTGTTTCAAAAGTTCTAGCTGCGAATTGGAGCAAACCATCTGTTCTAATATCCTTTTTATTGGCGTATAGAAATTCCAAAACAGATTTCCAATCTTGTTTCAATATTTGCTTGAGTATTTCTTCTTGGCTTGGAAATGCCATCTTGTAGATTATTGAGGCTAACTAGTCGCTAACACGCATGAGTGCGTGTTATTTATCTTTCAAATATACGACAGGTGAGTTTAGTCTTCGATATAGCTGGCAATACTCCATTACCGAAAGTAGAAGAAAAGAGATGCGGTGGCAGGAGTTGAGTGAGCGTTCTTTATGATTTCTGTTTAAACAAGAGGTGGATTTCTCCCCATTCTGAAATAGATATCGTAGGTTTATTGAGTGGTGACTGACATACAAAAATTTTTATCGTCAAGTTTGGATCATAAGGATCAGGGACCCAATATAGTTTTGGCAGAAAGAATTGTTAATAGCGGCGGATCTGAACTGCTTCAGAAACTAATCGATTTTTTTAAGACAGAGCCTCATAAAGACCTCCAAAAGGATTGTGTATTGACAATGGCATGGGTCGCAGAACGATCTCCTGAAATGATCATTCCTCATGTTGATTTGCTTCTTGAAAATTTCAACTCTGAGATTCCACGAGTAATTTGGGGAAGTATGATTGCGCTGGCATTTTCCGCTCATTTGATGCCTGACAAAATTTACGAGGCTCTGCCAAAAATCATAGATGCCATGGATGCGGGTACACCTGTCACGCGCGATCACGGCTATCGAATATTGATCACCTTGTATCAAATCGAAAAATATCAAGAGGATGTGTTCTACATTATTTTGGAGCAAATTCAGCTGGCACCCTCCAATCAACTGGGACAATATGCCGAGAAGTTGATCAAGGTGTTGGACACCAAACATAAGGACGAGTTGGTTGTCGTTTTGGAAGAAAGAGGAACCGAGCTTACCAATGAGCATCATAGAAAACGATTGAGTAAAAATCTTAAGAGGTTATTAGTGATGCCATGACTCTCTGGAATACTTCTTAGTTTAGCTATATGCAGCCGTCCTCTTTTTATCACACTTTAAATACATACAGTTAGTGTCATTATGTGTAAATATTTGTTTTGTTGGTAAAAACCAACTTGTTAGGAATGTCTGAAACTCAGTCAGTAAGGGGGTTAAAAGAAGCCAGCTCTCTTTTGTCTATCAAGTTGATGAGTGAATGCCATGTTATTACAGAGTTGTCACATTTATCTGCATTCTCGTCCAGCTTCTTTTTAACTTCTTGTATTTTGTAGTAACCATCTGGAACAAGAAATATAACTGCTCTAAAATCCTTTTTTACTTTACTCAAGTATTTCAGATAACCAAGTGGTTGATTTGAGGTCGTCTGAGTATCGTAAACTTTTATTTCAATCAGAATTTCAATTGATTTAGTTCTTATGACTAAATCGGGTTGTCCGTGTTTACCAATTCCTACTTGCGTTTCAAAATCTTCAAAGGAGATAGCATCTTTGTCGATCCAGTCAACATTTATGATGTCCAGAAATGCATCTCTAAAGGGTTTGATTTTCAGATTGTTTCTGAAAGCCTCTGTTAATGAGTTCTCGTCTTTTATAGGTATTGTCATAAATGGTATGCTCTGGCATAGAATAGATGCTAACTTGCCGCTAAGCGACACTTATGCTGTTTCTTTACCTTTCAAATATACCTGTTTTACTTGGGTATAAGAAAAGACAAATCCCTTCGCTCCCCCACCTTATTCTTCCAATGCCCATCAGCTTGCATGATAAAGCCCTCCTTGTCTTGCACCCATTTATTCTGGATTCGGCTGTCGTAGATGAGATACAATTTGCCTTTATGAATTGCCCACGCGTTGGTCGGGTCGGTCTTGGCTCTGTAGTCATTCTTCATTCCCCACCCACGATAGCCGCCATATTGAGGGGCGTATTTCTTTGAGTCTGCCCTGAATAATTCAAGATTCTCCTCGGAGGAAAATAACCACGTGGATTCCCCAACTATATGAAAAATCTGTTGAGCCTTTCACAGCCTTGCCCTCAATAAAAAAGCCACTGTATCGTACCCTTTGATGGCTATTCCTTTAATCGTATAAACAGGTTCTGGGTATTTCTGCGCTCGCAGAAAAAAGAAGAACATCATGAAGAGTAAAAAGATTGTGATTCTTCGCATCGGCTTAATTTTTCACGAAAGTGAGGAGAAGAAATGGCTACTGAAAGTCAAGGGTGATACTCCGCGCGAATAGCCAGACCGAGACACTTATGAGCTTTTCTTGATGGCATACCTCTTGATTACATATCCACTGTCTTTCCAACTATGATACTTCAAGGTAAGCCACGAAACGACTACTATAAAAATCAACGCCCCTCCCGCTACTGCATAGGGGCCTAGTGTTTTCTTTTCTATTAGTATGTCGTCAATACCCAACCCAAAAACGCTTCCGTATAGAATGAAAAAATGGATGATATAAACAGTCAAAGTGTGTTGGCCAAGCCGGTTCAAGATTTTCAATCTAGGCATAATGGGCTCTGCAAGCATGAATACCGAATAGATCAAGAAGATTTGACCTAACCGCCAAAAACCAAAATTATTATTGGCCACTTGAGCAAACAACTCCACATCCATGAGATAATACAATTGCTGCAACGTCCATGAGGAAAAATTGACCAGCAGTAATCCAATAACAAAAAGCCCCCCAATAAAAAGTGATTTCCTTTTTTCATAGAGTGCTGTATACAGACTTCCTAGAAAAGCCCCTACAAGTACGTATCCTAGAAATGGGAATAGCTTAAAAACTGATCCATATTCACGAGTAAAGTAATTTCTTATAGCTGGAGGCCAATCAGAATAATCGTAGGCAAAATAGATTGGATGGAAAATGAAAACGGAAATAGCCAGAAGTGGAATTACAATTCGGAAAACATTATCAGGCAGTTTTGAAACTAAAAAATAAATTAAAGCAATCAACAAAAGTCCAACACCAATACACTGAAGGACATCTACTTTCCAAAATTCTTTATACACCCTACCATGAAATAAGAAAGGCCATAAATTGAAACGGAGAATATAACCCCACATAATCACTTCCAATCCACGCCAACACGCTTTCTTTACCCGAAGCTTTCTATAATGAACATCCGACTTTCTCAAGAGTAGATAAACCAAAATAACCCCGGAAGTAGTAAAGAAAACAGGTGCCGTAAGTCCTCTGCAGAATTTCCAAATTTCATAAACAGATCCTACACGCACCTCATTTTGCATGAGCGTGTAAATGAAATGCCCCTGTAACATCATGAGAATTGCTACCCCACGAAGGGCATCAATGTGATAGACTCTGGATGAAACTTGTGGTTTCATCTGTTTACAATTGATTTCTTAGCGGACAGATGCCTGCTTTGTCTGTAGATAGGAAACCAACATATCCTAATCATCTGCCTGTTTGATAATCTTATCATGTTGGTTTTATTGTCCCACCACACTCACTTTCATCATGTTAGTATGTCCCTTCCAATGAAGTGGCATTGAAGCCGTATTGATAAACACATCGCCGGTCTTCAAAATCCCCCGATTAATCAATATGTTCTCTACTTCTTTCAAGGTATCATCGATTCCTTCGGTTTTGTCATAATAGAAGCACTTTACACCCCATACTAATCCCATTTGATTTACCAGGTGCTTCTGGTTAGTGAAGATATAAATATTAGATTTTGACCTATGAAGAGCCAAACGATACCCCGTATATCCAGACTTGGTCATACCAACAATCGCTTTGGCTTCTACTGTTTCACTGAGACGACAGGCCGCTTTTACAAGCAAGTCGTTTACATGTGTACTGGAATCCTGATCATGTTCATAATATTTATTGTAGATGCTTCTACTACTCAGTTCCACTGCATTGATCGTCCTAGTCATACTAGCAACCGACTCAAGAGGATATTTTCCGGCTGCCGACTCGGCTGATAGCATCAAGGCATCTGCTCCATCCATCACTGCATTAGCTACATCGTTGGTCTCTGCTCGTGTTGGTCGTGGATTTTCAATCATGCTCTCCATCATTTGAGTTGCAATGATCACTGGTTTTCCCACTCTGTTGCATGCCTGAACAAGCTTCTTTTGTGCCATTGGCACGTCTTCCATTGGAATCTCTACCCCCAAGTCGCCACGCGCCACCATTAGTGCATCAGTTACTTCAATGATAGCTTCAATATTTTCCAATGCTTCTGGTTTCTCAATTTTGGCAATCACCTTAGTTGTCTTCCCTGCTTCATTTATTCTCTTCTTTATATCCAAAATATCGTCTGCATGCCTCACAAATGAGAGAGCTACCCAATCCAAGTCATTGGCCAATCCAAATTCTAAATCCTTCAAGTCCTTCTCTGTCAGAGATGGGGCAGACACTTTCGTATTTGGCAAGTTGATCCCCTTCCTTGATTTCAGAATACCACCATAGATCACTTTCGCATCAATTTCGTCTTTCCTAGTGTCAGTCACTTCCAGTTGCAAGTTTCCATCGTCTATCAAAATCTGCTCACCTATATTCACGTCATTGACAATTCCCTTGTAAGTGGTCCCCACTTTCGTTGCATCTCCAATATCTTCTTTGGTTGAGGAGATTGTGAGAATGTCATTTGGCTTGATCTCCACCCCATTATCCTTTACCTCCCCAATTCGAATCTTGGGACCCTGCAAATCCTGGAGTTTGCAGATGTTCAAGTTTTCCTCAATATTCAACTCATTGATAGCCGCAATCACCTTCGCGTGATCTTCGTGCGTTCCATGAGAAAAATTCAGTCGAAAAACGTTAGCACCAGCTTGGACGAGCTTAAGGAGCATTTTTTTTGAGTTGCTCGCGGGACCGATAGTGGCAACTATTTTAGTTTTTTTTCTTAGAGGCATTTAGAAAATTAGGTTATCTCTTGACTTGATTGTCGATGGTTCTAAAATCGCTATATATTCAATAACAGAAGAAGGTTTTAGCAAACTTATGATATCCTTAGCTGACGTTTGCTCTGTTTCGTCGTTGTATTTCAGCAAATAATCGAATTGTTTCAATTCTTCGACTAGAAATTGAAACCCCCTATTGGGCATAGCCAACAACCTGTTCTTCAAGAGGGTGACAGTTAGATGGTCTTCTTTGAATTCGAAATTGGAGATGAGAATCTTATTGTTACCAGAAAATTCCATAGAAATATCCGGTGCTTTGACCAATTGAAAATTGGTGATTTCATTGATATTCCAAACAAGTTTATACTCTTTCACAATAGAAACAACACCGATCAGATCGAAATCAAAATAGTCCTCAAGATGCAGCTTACTCTTTCTCATTTGCTCAACTCAAAAGTAGGAACTACCGTGATTAATGACCGTCATTTTACAGTCTAAAATAGATTGGTATAGTTGAGTTTATTTGTATTTCTTTGCAGCAGATTTTAACCAAAAAACTAGAAAAATGTCAGAAATTGCTCAGAAAGTGACTTCTATCATCATTGATAAACTTGGTGTAGAAGAGTCTGAAGTTACAGCCGAAGCAAGTTTTACAAACGACTTGGGAGCGGACTCTTTGGATACCGTGGAATTAATCATGGAATTCGAAAAAGAATTCAACATCTCTATCCCTGATGATCAGGCAGAGAATATCGGAACTGTCGGCCAGGCTATTACCTACCTGGAAGGTAACATAAAATAACCCAACCTTTTTTGCATGGAATTTAAGCGAGTTGTTGTAACAGGCATAGGTGCCCTTACACCTCTGGGCAATACAAAGGATGACTATTGGAAATCCTTGTCTGAAGGTGTGAGCGGTGCAGCTCGCATTACTCGCTTTGATCCAGAAAAATTCAAAACACAGTTTGCCTGTGAGGTGAAAAACTTTGATCCCCTCGACTTTCTTGATAGAAAGCTGTCACGTAAAATGGATCTTGGGACTCAATTTGCAATGGTGGCTGGAGATGAGGCAGTCGTAGATTCTGGTCTCGATTTAGAAAAAATTAATAAAGACAAGATTGGCGTAATTTGGGGATCAGGAATAGGCGGGATGACCACTTTTGAGAATGAATATGGGACCTTTGCCAAAGGTGATGGAACTCCCAGGTTTAATCCCTTTTTTATTCCCAAAATGATTTCGGACATTACTCCAGGGATGCTCTCCATCAAGTACGGCTTTAGAGGCCCAAATTATGCAACCGTTTCGGCGTGTGCTTCTTCTAATCATGCATTGATGGATGCGGCCATCTACATCCGATTAGGAAAAGCAACAGCTATACTGGCCGGTGGCTCAGAGGCAGGTATTTGTATGGCCGGCGTTGGTGGCTTTAATGCCATGAAAGCCCTCTCAGAAAGAAACGATTCTCCTGAAACAGCCTCTCGCCCTTATGATAAGGAGCGTGACGGTTTTGTATTGGGAGAAGGAGCTGGAGCACTTATTCTGGAAGAACTGGAACATGCGAAAGCTCGAGGTGCCACAATATATGCCGAAGTATTGGGTGCTGGCATGTCAGCTGATGCACACCATATGACAGCTCCTCATCCAGAAGGATTAGGTATTGAACTGGTGCTTAAGAATGCACTAGAAGATGCAAACTTAAAAGCGGAGGATATTGACTATGTGAACACGCACGGTACTTCAACACCTCTAGGAGATGCAGGAGAAATCAAAGCCATTCAGAGGATTCTTGGAGATCATGCTCCGAAAGTGAACATTAGTTCTACCAAATCAATGACGGGCCATCTGCTTGGTGCAGCTGGTGCAGCTGAGGGTATTGCTACTATTTTAGCGATTCATAAGGGGATCGTACCTCCGACAATCAATCATTTCACAGATGACCCTGAGATAGACCCTGCTCTCAATTTGACATTCAATAAAGCTCAGAAAAGAGACGTGAATATTGCGATAAGTAACACCTTTGGTTTCGGTGGTCACAATGCGTCTGTTATTTTGGGTAAATATTCGGGATAGCCCGTGTCTTTTCTAAAAAAGGCCAATTCTCTCTACAATCGTTTTTCCTCAAAAAAGGATCGCCAAATGGCGAGGCAGTTTAAGCAAATCACAGGGAAGCAACCAATAAATTTGGCTCTGTATTCACAAGCAGTGAGACACAGCAGTGTGGCTAAGAAGAATACCGGTGGAATAAAAGACTCTTACGAGCGACTTGAATATCTCGGAGATGCAATTCTGGGAATGATCGTGGCGGAGTTACTGTTTCAGAAATTTCCATTCAAAGAGGAAGGATTTCTTACTGAGCTACGTTCTAGGATTGTGAGTCGCGAATCGCTAAATAATCTTGCTCGGAAAATCGGGCTAACAACTCTGGTGCAATATCATCAACAACGTGGGCCAAGGTACAAATCTGTGTACGGAGATGCTATGGAAGCTCTTGTGGGAGCATTTTACCTGGATCAAGGATTTTCCTCTACCAAACATTTTGTTATCAAAAAACTCATTGTTCCTCATTATGATTTTGATGAATTGGTTTCCACAACACACAACCACAAGAGCAAAATCATCGAATGGTCACAAAAAGAGAATCGAGAAATTGAATTTGAGCTAATTGAAGAAAAAGGCGAGGGTTCAGGCCAGTTTGTTATTCAAGTAATTATTGATGGCAAACCAGTCAAGAAAGGTTTTGGCTTTAATAAGAAGAAGGCAGAACAGGATGCAGCGCGTAAGTCACTTCAGGAGTTAAATATTTCAGAATCCTAAGATGAGAATTGGTGGAGCAGCTCTAAATCAAACACCTCTGGATTGGCAGGGTAATTTGCTGCGTATAAAATCGGCGATTGAAGCTGCACGAAGAAAGAAGGTAGATCTTCTCTGTTTATCGGAATTATGCATCACTGGGTATGGGTGCGAGGATATGTTTCTACATCCTTGGGTTACTGAAAAATCTCTTGAGCTATTGTCTAAAATTGTACCTGAGACAAAAGATATTGGGGTGGCCATTGGATTGCCCGTTCGAATGAATGATAAGGTTTATAATACTCTCGCATTTGTAAATAATGGAGAAATTGCAGGGTTCTATGTCAAACAACATTCACCCAATGAAGGCATTCATTATGAATTTAGATGGTTCGAATCATGGCCCTCTGGAGTGGTAGAAGAAATCGAAATTGGTGGCCGTAGGTATCCTGTTGGTCATATCACCTGCGCATTCAACAAGAAAGTAATTGGTTTCGAGATTTGCGAAGATGCTTGGGTTGTTGATCGGCCTGCTTGCCAAATCGCTGAAGAATCTGATATCATTTTGAATACAAGCGCATCCCACTTTGCCTTTAATAAAGTGAAAAAACGTCAGGAGATCATTCGAAAAAGTTCGGCAGAATTCAACTGCGTATATGTATATGCTAATCAACTTGGCAATGAGTCGGGGCGAGTCATCTATGACGGAGATATCCTAATTGCTCAGGATGGTGAAATATTGACTTCCGCTCGCAGATTGTCGTTTGCTGATTATTCCTTACAGTCTGTTGAAATTGACTTTGACGATTCTTCTAAAAGTGAGCGAAATCTTTTTGACCAAATAACCACCAAAGAAGAAGAGTTCCCACAGGCAGTTGGTCTTGCCTTGTTTGATTACTTGCGAAAAAGTGGAAGTGATGGATTCGTACTTTCCCTGAGCGGAGGAGCGGACTCAAGTACTATTGCCGTTCTTATCGCTGAAATGGTGAAGCGTGGAATTAATGAATTGGGAGGCGTTCCTTTCGTTTTGAAATTGGGACGAAATGATAATTCCATCCCTGAATTGATGAAAAACTTGCTTACCACAGCATATCAGGGAACGGTGAATTCTTCAGGTGAAACATTTGAGTCAGCAAAGCAATTAGCGGAATCAATTGGTGCCACCTTCTATGACTGGAAAGTAGATGATGAAATTTCTAGTTATCAGTCTAAAATTGAAACCGCAGTTGGTAGAACGCTTAGTTGGGGTGAAGATGACATCACGCTTCAAAACATTCAGGCAAGATCCCGATCTCCCATTATCTGGATGTTGGCCAATATGAAAAATGCCCTGCTTCTCGCCACATCTAACCGAAGCGAAGCATCGGTGGGATATGCCACAATGGATGGTGATACTAGCGGAAGTATTTCTCCAATTGCTGGTGTTGACAAAGCCTTCATTCGAGAGTGGCTCAAGTACGCCGAAAAGGAACTAGGCTATACGGCTCTATCTCATGTGAACAGTCTGGCTCCAACTGCCGAATTAAGACCACAGGATCAAACTCAGACTGATGAGGATGATTTGATGCCGTATGAAGTGCTTCAAAAAATTGAATCCCTATTTGTAAAAGGCCAACTCTCACCAGAGCAAATTTCAGAGAAACTTAAATCTGAATATCCTAAAGACAAATTGGGGGATTGGATTGAGAAATTTTTCCGACTATGGAAACGAAATCAATGGAAACGCGAACGCTACGCACCCAGCTTCCATTTGGACGATTATAATGTAGACCCCCGATCAGGTTTCAGGTATCCAATATTGAGTGGGGAATGATTTGGACTAGTTCAATCAAGTTTAAATTTAATGATATAGGTGTCAGTCAATTCCTTAACACGAACAAGGTTGCCATCTTGATCCAGATTGTCCATCTGTGAATTTGCCAAACAATACACCCATCCGTCTTTAATGTCAAGTGTAGTTGGAATGTCAAAATTTGGATGGTTAATAACTAAAGTATCTGCACCAATTATTGATTTCTCTTCTTTGTCTAAATAAAAACGGATGATTGCGTCATTTTTTCTGTCCGCACTTCCATTCTGAACTCCAATCAAAGAATTCTTATAATACTTCAATCCATCAATTCCTCTAGACATTCTAGTTGAATCAGGATCATTAAGAAATATCTTCGTGTTTGGATCATAGATTCGAACTCCATTGGCAGAAGCAATAAATAGACGAGTTTCATCATTGGACATTGTAATACCATTTGGATATATCAATTCCCCTGATGTGGGGACAACAACTAATTCCTTTGCTAATTTATCTATCCGATGCAAACTGTTATTATCAGAGTTCGTGATATAAATCTCTCCATTACTTCTAACTACAAGGTCATTTATGAAAGAGGGTGATTTACTTTTCAACTCGTATTTTTCAATTAGATCTTTGGTCTCTGCATCCATTATTTGCAACACCGAATAATAAATACTGTCATTCAAAGAGTTTCCTATGGAATAGATTTTCCCATCAATTTGTTCGATTCCAAGCCCCATCATTTTCCCTGTATAAGGTGTGTTAATTTCTTCAAATCCAGATCCATCCTCCAAGAACTGAACAACGTTTTTGGATTTAAGATTTGAGAGGTAGATAATGTCCTTAAATTCGTGTACGGCAATTCCTTCAGGGATCAAATCCTGTTTTGTCAGTGTAATTACCTCTACCTCACTTTTATTATCACATGAAAACAGAAGCACAAGTAGGTAAAATGAAATTGTTCTATACATTATCTTAATTTTCTATATTTAATCCTAGTCGGCTCATTATCTCCTAAACGTTTCTTTCGATTTTCTTCATAGTCCGTGAAGTTCCCTTCAAACCAATAGACTTGCGAGTCTCCTTCAAAGGCCAGAATGTGTGTGGCAATACGATCTAAAAACCACCTGTCGTGTGAAATCACAACTGCACACCCACCAAAATTTTCTAGTGCCTCTTCCAAGGCTCTGAGCGTGTTTACATCCAAATCATTGGTTGGTTCATCGAGTAAGATAAGGTTAGCTCCTCGCTTCAATGTCAATGCCAAATGCACCCGATTTCGCTCACCACCTGACAGTGTACCAACTTTCTTCCCTTGATCAGACCCGCCAAAATTGAACTTGCTGACATAGGCCCTCGCATTCATTTCTCTTCCTCCCAAGTCGATAACCTCGCTTCCTTCTGAAATCACCTCATACACAGTCTTTTCAGGATCAAGGTCATCATGCTCCTGATCCACGTAGGACATTTCCACAGTGGAGCCCACTTCGAAAGTGCCACTATCTGGGGTTTCATTATCTGTGATCAACTTGAATAGTGTGGATTTGCCCGCTCCATTTGGCCCAATCACACCAACTATTCCACCCTGCGGCAAATCGAAAGTCAGATCATCAAAAAGTAGTTTGTCTCCATAGGCCTTAGACACTCCCTTCACTTCGATCACCTTCGATCCAAGTCTTGGACCTGGAGGAATGTACAGTTCCAATTTTTGCTCCTGCGCTTGTCCATCTTCTATGAGCATTTTGTCATAGGCACTTAGACGGGCTTTTGATTTGGCTTGTCTTGCTTTTGGCGACATGCGCACCCATTCCAGTTCTCGTTGCAGAGTCTTTTGTCTTTTAGACTCTTGCTTGTCTTCCTGCGCTAGTCGCTTTTCTTTCTGTTCTAACCAACTCGAATAATTTCCCTTCCAAGGAATGCCCTCACCTCGATCCAATTCCAAAATCCACCCAGCGACATTATCCAGAAAGTACCGGTCATGCGTCACAGCTATCACTGTGCCTTTATAATTTTTGAGATGCTGTTCCAGCCAATGAACAGATTCCGCATCCAGATGGTTAGTAGGTTCATCGAGAAGTAGGACGTCTGGCTCTTCAAGGAGCAGGCGACACATGGCAACACGCCTTTTTTCGCCTCCAGACAAATTCTTGATAATCGCATCTTCGGGGGGTGTTCTCAAGGCATCCATTGCTCGATCTATTTTGTGATCGATTTCCCAAGCACCAGCGTGATCCAATTTTTCCTGAATTTCACCCTGCTTTTCAATGAGCGCATTCATCTTGTCAGGATCTTCAAGTATCTCGGGTTCAGTAAATCTAGCATTCACTTCCTCGTACTGCTTAAGCAAATCATTGATTTCTGAAACGGCCTCTCGGACAACCTCACCGACAGTCTTGTCCTGATCCAAATCAGGCTCTTGTTCAAGCATACCAACACTAAATCCTGGCGAAAAGACGACCTCACCATCATATTCTTGATCTTTTCCTGCGATTATGCGTAATAAAGAGGATTTACCTGATCCATTTAACCCCAATACGCCTATTTTAGCTCCATAAAAAAATGAGAGATAGATATTCTTTAAAACTTGTTTCTTTGGAGGGTGAATTTTATTCACACCAGCCATTGAAAAAATAATTTTTTCGTCTGACATGTTTAAGTTTGATTAAGAGGTCGAAATTAGCACAAAATCACAGATTGCATTAAACCACCAACTCTTTGAGTACATCGGACGTACCATTTGGATTCATTAAAGGAACCGACCTGATTCTTTCTGCTTGGGGCGATCACAAGGATCGCAAAATTGGAGAGGTAAAAGATGATGGCCCAGATGCCGCCGTTAAATATTTTCAGCAAAAATTTCAAGAGCTTGAGACGAAGATCAGCGAGCTGTCAACAATTATAGAAACCTCCGAAAACAAAGGCTCTTATCTGATGAAATTGCTTCATCTGAAAGAAACTCTTCCAAATCATGATGGGTTGGGAGATTATTCGGCAATTCTTGAAGTACTCGTTAAAAACGAAGAAGTAATTGGCGACATTATTCAAGGAAACAGAGAAAGAAATGCGGAGATTAAATCAGCTCTATTGGATGAGCTTAAGGAAGTACTTGAAATTATCAATTGGAAAGAGGCAACTGAAAAAATCCAAGATATAAAAGAAAGATGGATCAAGACTGGAAATGCCAAAGAAGAAGTCAATGACCAATTAGAGACTGATTTCTGGGATGGAGTTCAAGGGTTTTTTGACAAGAAAAAATTTTTCTACGAAGATAAAAATCGCCTCATCGAAGTACGAAAGAAATCATACGAAGATTTGATTGTCGCCACCGATCAGCTCCCTCTTTTGAAAGGTAAAGACAGATTCGATAAAGTTAAAGAATTGAAAGCCACTTGGGGGGAGGTTGGTAATGTGCCCTCTGGTCTTTATAAAGATTTGATGTACAGGTTCAATTCTCGCTTGAAAGGACAAAAAGAATTGCCGCCTCCTGACTTTGAAGGTATCGGGAGTGTGCTTGATGCCATGTATTTCAGATCAAAGCCCATCGATAAAGATCAACTGCAACAATTCAGGAAAAATTTAGCGTCTTTTCGTACCAAGGAAAAAGAGCTAAAAGATACTCGTCATGATCTAATGGAGCGTATCAATTTGATCTGGGAAAGAGATTTCCTCGAAAACCTTGCAGGAAAGAAGAATCGAAACTTTCATCAACTAGAAGATGCTTCACAAGCAGTGATCCTTACGAAGCTTTTAAAAGAGTTTATCGTTCGGGACAGACAGGACTTAGTGCAGTATGAAGAAAATTCAGAAAAATTTGCGGGGCATGACCAAAAAACCAACCGCATGCTTGAACGAAAGCTGGGTCAGCAACGTAATAAGATCGTAGTGAAAGAAAAGTTGTTGAAAATAATAGAGGAAACTGCCAAGAGCTCCAGTTAGATTTTGTTTTTTCATTATAAAATATACTTTTGCAGCCACGTTCGCAGAGCGACTTTAATTTATTAGTAATTATGTATTGGACATTAGAATTAGCATCTTATTTGGAAGATGCTCCTTGGCCAGCAAGTAAGGACGAATTGATCGATTATTCTATTCGATCTGGTGCCCCTCTGGAGGTTGTTGAAAACTTACAAGAGCTGGAGGATGACGGTCACCCTTTTGAAACCATTGAGGAGATTTGGCCAGATTATCCCACCAAGGAAGATTTCTTCTTCAATGAAGACGAATACTAGAGGTATCTAGTGAAAAAATTGAAACCCGAATCGAAAGATTCGGGTTTTTTTGTGGGTTTTAGGTGGGGATCAATTCGCCAGTCCTCTCACTTGGTATACCTGCGGTCAGCTAAAAACCACATAACAAAATCATTGTCAAACAATAAGATTACTGTTTCAAGCGTTGACGTGCGCACATTTCAAGATTAACTGTTGATTGTCCTTGCACTTTGAATTACGCTTTCGGCATTTTCTGTGCTAGCCTCAGGCACGTTATCCCTGCCTCCACCTCTGAAAGTTGCATTTATTACTTGAATTTAAGTTTTTAAATTAGCTAGGCGTATAAATACTATTTCTTCTCCCCAACTTTCGGCTTCTTACTAAACTGAATACCAATCCTAGTGGTCACAGGACTTGAGTAGATGTCGTTATATCTCCAGTTGAAGTCATAAAGGACGTTCAAGGTCATATTGACAAAGCCTACTTTGAACTCTTTACCTATACCAGCTAAATACGCTTCTTCCCATTCAGATGGAATGAGTACATCCACTTCTTTTTTGAACAACGATTCCTTAATTGATCGTTGTAGTTCACTGTAAGCAAAAAAGCCAATAGGCAGGTTATATCTGGTAAACAGACTATTACCCCAAGAGTCCCCTTTTAGATTAGGTTTATTTCCAAATTGCTCTCTCATAGTCATGCCTACTCCTGCCAACCAGTTCTTGTTGATCCAATATCCTAATTGCAAACCAAAGTCTATGATCATAGGATCAGTAGATTCTAGATTGAGTTGTCCTCCAACATATATTCTATTTTTGAAGGGTGCATCTTCCAAAGAATTTCTTTTGACTCCTGCATCTGGGTTTCGTTGATCTGGCATGGAAGAGAACTTCTTCTTTAGTAGTCTATTCTCTGCTTGCTGTTTGGCAAACTCTTCTGGGTCTGTCATAGTCATCATCTCTTGGGCTTCATCTGGAGAGAGCATATTAGGATTCGATGGATTACCAAAGGCTGATACCAGACTAAACTCTCCCTGATCAGGTAAGTCATCTGAGTATGCTGACATCAATTCTTTCAGTTTCTCTTCTCCATAAGCTGTACTGTCTACTCTATCCAGTAGCATCGTCTTAGGATTTGGGGGTGGATTGGTGAGATAATAAACAGCCTCTGGAGGAAAGACGCCTGAGTTCAGTATCCTTTCTGTGACGATTAGCGAGTCTGTTTTAGCATAAGGATATCGCATTTCATCAGGAAGAGTTTTCCAGTGCCCGCTGGTACCTTTATACTTTGTATTAGTGCCTCTGGAGGTATAAATGGAATCCAGATACACCACCTTCCCACTGTCATAAGCTGCTTCAAAATTCTTACGATACTTCAGGGCATTCTTATAATCCTGTATCTGTGCTTTTACTTGTCCTACAGAAGGTCTATTGGGTGGATTAGCCAGATATCTTGTAGACTCTGGTGGTAGATCACCTGATGCTAATAGTTTCTGTGATATCCACAGTGAATCTGGTGTAGGTTTAAAATCATATCTCATGGCTACAGGTACTCCTGACCAGATGGAATCTGTTTTGTAGGTGATCGGATACTTCTTCTGAGTGTAGATGGAGTCTATATAGATAACTTTAGCGCTATCATAGGAGAATGCATACTGCTCCTTGATGTCCATGTAATTCCGATAGGTTTCTAATTGTTGTTTCCTAGCTACTATCTGTGCTTTTGTACGTTTTGGCTGTCCCATCAGGTACTTGTGCTTACCTGTTGCTGTTACATTGGTCTTGAATTGTGAGAATCCAACAAGGCAAAGCAGAAGCAGAGATATGGTGAGATATGGTTTCAATGTGAGGGGTTAGTTAGGGGTGGTTTGGTTCTTTTTTTTATGAGTAAAAAGGATATCAATCGGGTACAGATTTTTTCTCGTAGATACTTAATAGAATGCTGAATTCAAGTCACTAAT
>JAAEPI010000221.1 GCA_024232835.1 Cytophagales bacterium | reverse complement strand
CAGTGTTCATATTATATCAATCTATCTGAGTTTCCCTTGACATTGGACAATGTTTCAGAATATTAAAATGCCAATAGTGTGCGCTATTGAAATTCAATTTCACAGCTGAATCTGACCAGAATCTGTGACCCGCATTTGCATTTCTCTATTGCTCTGGATTGATCATTTAAATAATCTCTGCTAAAAAATTTCGGATTCCCATTTAACATATGCCAAGAAATATGGTGAAGTTACGATGGAGAACCCCCTCAAATTGTGCCTACCTCACTCCTGACAGGAGTATTTATTTCCTGTGGGGAGTCTATGTGATTCTATCTTTACGTTAAACTTGTCCTGAAAATTAAGAAAGGAGGCATTACCATGGCAAAATATATTTCTTTAGTTAAATACACAGGAAAAGGTGCTGAAAATGTAAAAGATAGCCCAAATCGGCTTGATGCATTCAAGCAGCTTTGTGAATCGATGGGCGCAAAGGTAGACGATTTTTATTTGACTATGGGTCGATATGATATGATCGTGATTGTGGATGCACCAGACCCTGAAACTGTAGCAAAAATCATTCTCACAACAACATCTGGGGGAGCTGTAAGCACAGAAACCCTATCAGCCTTTGCAGAAGTGGAATATCGGAAAGTAATATCCGAGCTACCATAGATTGAAGTT
>JAAEPI010000220.1 GCA_024232835.1 Cytophagales bacterium | reverse complement strand
CTGCTTGAACACTTAGGACAATTCATGGCGTTTTTCTGTAAAAATAAGAAAACTATACTTAATTAGCAATGCCATATGAAGTTTATCCCTTGTCTGCTTAGGCTATATATCTTGAAACCTCAACATTGAGTAATCTCCCTTGGTATAAAAAGTATGGATTTGTAATTTATCAAGAGATTGATTTTACCTACAAGCTATTTCTACTTAAAAGAGAATCCGAATCATAGAATGCCGTGTATTTTTTAAATTCAGAAATGCCCGTGTTGTTCTTTGGATCAGAATAATGTTGAGCCGACTGAATCATCAATATCTAAAACCCATCATCGTCCTCCTCCTCTTCTTCCGTGTTCTCATCCACGCCTTCTTCTTCCTTTTCGATGGTGTCGAAATTCTCATCTTCGAGAATGGCCTCTGGGAAGAACAAGTTGTACGGCTGGTCAATACCGAAATAACTTTTTCTGAAGCGATTAATAAAACCGAGCGTTTCATTGGTGTCTCCTACCGCAAATAAGAGCTCGCCCGCCTTCTCCTTTCCAAGGTTTGATCTCTCCTCAACCAATTGATTGAAAATCGTATTAGACGAGAACATGAGCAGGTTTTTCTCCTGATAGCTGATAAAGTACCAAACTTCTGGTGAGGCCTGAATAAACAGATTCATTTCATCAGCACCTGTATCGTCACGTCTGAACTCTAAGAATCCATCGAGTTTGGCATTAATATCCTCCCGTCCCACATGAGATAGTCCAATTTTGGTCGTGTTGTGCCAAGCGCGATGCTTTTCAGCCCATTTCATTTTCACACCAGAAATCACAACTGATTTTTCAAGTTCCCTAGAAACCGAAAGGAGAGATTCATATCCATCCTGTTGATTTTCTTGGTAGCGAATAGCATTTGAATTCCCTACGATGTTCGCCAATTTGAATAATAGCTCTTCCGTTGCGTCATTTGCAGTACTGGCACCTAGTATTTCTATGGTTTCAAGAATGCTTGCACCCATTTCGTCGAGAATGGTCACATGTGCATTGAAGTTCAGTGTGATAAAACTGTCCAAAGTATATTCGTTGGTATTCTTGTTACCCGTCCCAGAAACAGCTGCTTTTACCTGAATATCACTAGTGGTGGGCTTAAAGAAAGAGGCAGGGCCTTCTACGAATATGTTGGACGTGGTATCATTATATAACAGAGTGTACCCTGCAAATGCACCATTGGTCTTTGCTGGAGTTTCTATCTTGTAATTCCCATTTAAATGGTTGTACGAAAGTTCGCCATCGACTCGCAAGAAGTCAAGGTCTGAAGAGTTGATACGCTTTTCGACAAATGTGGTGTAGAGGTCACCTTTTATATTCATTTGCAATCCGGCAATTCCCTGAGTACCATCTTCAAAGATAGCATTGGCCAATGGAATGTGAGGATGTACGGAGCTATCCCTTCGTTCGTATGGAATCCATAAATCCGAATTGGAAATATTTTGCACGTCCATCCGAACACTGCCAGAAAGCTCTAGAGCTTCTTTATAGGCAAACATTTGAACGCTTCCCTTGTAGAAAAAGCCAGGGGCTATTTTAAGATTTTGCGACTCAGTCACCTCACCGCCAGAGACCGTCATCTGGCGCGTTTCTTTTGGGGAGATTTGAACGTCCGTCAGCTCAAAGGAATCGAATCGAACCTGAAATGTATCCGACTCCACCGCCACCAAATAGAAAGCGGATCCTTGAAATTTATTTCTGGAAATAACAGTGATCTGTCCTTTGGTCAGATGGTGAAATCCATTGAGCGTATCAATGATAATCTCTGCATTTTTAAATTCTTCCAACCTAGAATTTGCATAAATAGTGGTCGTATTTCCTTCAGGAATGATTCGCGAGTCTGCGACAGTTATGTATGGAATGCCCTCCACTTTCAGCTCAAATGTGTTGATATCATAAATAGCTCGATCTCCACTAAAGACCAAGGAATCTAGTTCTTCTCTAGATGAATAGAAATAGGAGTCCTCAATAGCCACAGCCGCCGGCTTGGTCATAGTGACCACAGAATCCTCCAAATCCCATGTGGCCTCCGTGATGGATGTTCGTATCTGAGCGTAAGGAAAAGAAAGTGCATCAGTTCCTCTTTTCTCTGGACGGATGACTGCCGTGTTTTTAACTAAGTCAAACTCAAGATCAATGTCGTCCCCAGCCATGGCGGGTTTGGTTGGGTCGTCGGTTTGTATTTCGAATTTTGCATGTCGGGCTGAGTAGGCTTTTTCCTCAAAATTCAGTTCACTTGAAATGGATTTAGATCCGCGTGTGAGCAATGTACCTCCACCATACACCCCATTTGTGGTGATGTTGGCAAATCCTTCGAGCTCGGCAGTTGCATTATAAAATATGAAAGGTTCATTTACCGTGTGCAGGTACATGCTATCCTTTCGTGGCAACCAATACATATCATAGGCCCCTAAAATAGCTTCTGGAAAACTGGCGCCTTTATAGCTACCCGGCTGGATCCGTCCACCACTTCCATTGGCAGAAACTGAGTCAGGGTAATAGATAAAATCGTCGGAAAAAACTTGTGTAGTAAGGAAGTCAATTTGACCACCACCCCGAATACCTTGATTACTCAGTTTAATTTGCTCATAAGTACGGGCTTCTGTGCCATAAAGTGGGTAACCTTCATTTGGAATCTGATGAGTAAACCCAAGGGACTGATCTGGTTGAATAGTTAATACTTGCTGAAAATCAGGAAAAATCCCTCCGGAAACGAACTTGCCATCAAATTCAAAGCTCACACCCTCATCTCTGTCGATGCTGTCTACCTTAAAAGGCGGAATAACAAAAAACACGGATCGGTCATACGCTCCATTCAGTATTTCCGAACCATCAAAATACACAAGTGCATCGCTATCCGTAACGAAATATGGATAGGCATCATTTTGTTCATGTCCTGCCTTGTGATGTGGTTCTTCAATAAATAGTGTACCCGTCGTGCTGGTGATACTATTATTCAGTGTGGTTTTTTCAGTATGTATATTTTCCACATCCGTTGAATCCACCAGAGATACATTCAGCCTCATAGAATCAATCTGAGGCATTGAGATTAGAAATTCATCGTAGTTGAAGGTGAAGTCTTTTCCATTGTAAATGAAATCACCTTCTGTAATTGTGCCACTTACCCTGAAGCCTTTGTTCTTAAGCAATGTGACTTGCTTACTGCTGTCTGGTTCAATCTCAAGATCATAGCCCTCTACAACAGAGAAAGAAGAAACACCATTTATGACCAAGTGGCCACTATCCAAATTTAAGATAGCATTGGGTAGGTTCGTAATTTGCGAACTAATGTAGATGTGATCGTAATCCTCTTCCTTGGCAGCTGCTTTGAAATTATGAATAGCTTTTTCCTTGAGAGTGATTTGCCCAGAGGAATGATCGTAATCTATAAAACCGTATTGTTCTAATATTTTCATTTCGGCTCGGACAGTGTTGATTTCGAGTTTGAATTCTTCGGCTAACTCCATATGGTTGAATTCTCGAATATCTCCGAATTTTCTTGAGTAAACGATGGCCATTACCAATGGGTGGATTTGAAAAATAGGATTCATTCGAGTATAGCGTTCCATCTCAAAGTACTTGTCCGACTCAACAGTCATGGGAATTTCGCTTTTGCCATTCATCACGTCAAACTGGATTGAATCCCTTTTCATGTCCCATTTCACCAAATCTGCATTTAGCTCCATCCCGAAATAGGTGGATTTAAATGTGTTTGTATTGCTCCATTTATTTCTCAGTATCACTAACTCTTCGGAGGCCACATCGTACCAAACCGAGGCACTGGGGTGAAATATGGTATCAGATCCATGTATAATGGAAATACTTCCATTTTTTGTCGTCATGCTCGAATCTCCAAGAATGAATTCCTGAGCAGTGATCGTCACTCGATTTCCGCTCGCTGCTGTTAGTTCCAGTGTTCCATTGTCTCTGGAAATGGCTCGTCCAATAAATTTATTTCCTCTTACCTCAAGTCCACCCGAGTATTTTGCTGTTTCGGAAAGATCCACAGATATGTCAGCATAGTTGGAAGCAAATATGGGGAAGTCTCCTCCTGTCCCGGGTTGCCTACGCTGGCTGCTAAATGTGAATTTTCCTTCTATGGGCTCTTCCGAAAATCGATGAAAAATTAATTTTGCATTTGGAGTTGAGAGGTAGTTGTGGTCCACCTTAAAATACCATTCTCCCAACTCCAATCTGGCGTTATCCATTCGATCGTGAATCTGAGGCCAGGCAAGGCTTCCAGTTTTCCCTGCAAACACTCTATTTTTTAAAAGGAAATTACCCTCTACGTCAGTTATGCTTAAGGAGTCATATGGTGTTTCAATAAATATTTTGACTCCTGTCAGGCTGATTATCGGACCATCGTCGGCAGGAAAATAATAGTTGGAGCGCATTTCTTCAACATAGTCTCTCTTAATTGGTAGCTCAACTTCCGGTCGATTTTGAATGGGTTTGGGAGCAGTATAACCACCCGAGGTATCACCACCCCAAGTATCATCTGTCTGGCTACTGTCTCCCCAAGTATCATCTGCATTAGAAGAATCCCCCCATGGGTCATCAGCTGGGTCAATAGCCCAAGGATCATCCGACGGATCAATAGCCCATGGGTCGTCTTCTTCTCCAGGAGCCTTATCTTGATCGCTCACCAGTGTTGTATCTCCGGCAAACGGATCTCCTGCGGTCAGAGAATCCAATGAAAATTCCTCACCACTATCTGAATAAAAAGCATCGGGATTGGAGTTTATGACCTTGAATTCATAGGAGCCTTCCAGTGCCTGAGTCTTAATTGTTCGTTTGAAAGCCAGGTATCTTCTGGCAAAGAAGAAATTCAAACCATGAACGAATTCGGCATATTCTCCTTTGGACCGTCCTGCCAGAACCTCCTTGTTCACTTCCAAGACTTTCGTCATTTCCTCTGAAGTAAGATTTTCTTGGGTGACAGCAAAAGACAAATAAGCGAAATAGTTGAAGAACGTAGTTCTGCTATGACCTTTTTGGGACATTTCTATCCCAAGCTCAACTATTGTATTTTTTTGATCTTGCGTCCAGCTAGACCATGCCGTGACGAATTTGTTAGACACCTGATATGCCGCCTCTGTATTAAATGATCGCATAAATTCTATAGCCTCACCAGAAAAGGCCTCTGGCTCTTCGGAGAAATTCTGCCCAAAACCCTGTAGAGAAGTGACCAATAAAAGAAAAGAAAATAGCCTGACGGTCAGATTCATTAGATAAAAGTACGAATTATGCTTATTGTTTGCGGCATATCAGACGTGCCCATTCGTTACGGGTCTTGGTTTCAACGAACTCCAACTCTTGTTGTTCAGCGACTTCTCTCAAATCATCAACGTCATTTCCATAAAACCCACTCATAATTAAATGTCCGTTTTTACTTAGTCTTTTGTAGTACGCACTCATTTGATCGCGATGGATGCCTTTGGTAATATTTGCTAAAATGATGTCAAAATCCATATCATGAACAGCAGCAATCTCCATTTGCTCAACCATAATTCCCACGCAGCTATTCAACGTACAATTCTCTTCACTATTCTCCACACACCAATCTTCTATGTCAAATGCCAGCACAGAAGATGCCCCTCTTTTTTCTGCCAGAATAGCCAGAACACCTGTGCCACAGCCAACATCCATTACTTTTTTATTCTGATGATCTAACGAGAGTTGGTACTCCAACACCAAATGAGTGGTAGCATGGTGCCCGGTTCCAAACGACATCTTTGGATTAATAATGATTTCGTATGGCACATTGGAGGGTTCATGAAATGTGGCTCTAACAAGGCACTGATCTGAGATGGCGATTGGATCATAGTTCTTTTCCCATTCTTCGTTCCAATTGGTCTTCGCTATTTGTTCATATGTGTAGCTACAACTATTGTGTTTACCTATTACGTTCTCAACATCCCTCTCATCCCACTCATCCTCTCCACAGTAAGCTGAAATTCCGCTATCGGTTTCTTCAAAAGTTGAAAATGATAGTTGTGATAATTCTGCCAGCACAATATCCCTCAATTCTTCAGGACATGTGACATGCACACCAATCCAGTTCATTTGAATGAGTTGGCGATATCAACAAAATCCTGAGCCTTGAGGCTGGCTCCACCTACTAATCCACCATCTACATCTGATTGCGAGAAAAGCTCCTCTGCATTTTCCGGCTTGACACTTCCTCCGTATAAGATGGATGTTTCTTCTGCAGCAGCATCGCCATACTGATCCATTAGCATTAGCCGAATGGAGCGATGCATTTCTTGTACTTGCTTGGTGGAGGCTGTTTCACCCGTCCCGATTGCCCAAATGGGTTCGTAAGCAATCACAACCTTTGACATTTCATCAAGCGATAGGTGAAAAAGGCCTTCTTCGATTTGATTGGAAACAAATTTTTCATGTTCGCCTGCCTTTCGCACTTCCAGTGATTCGCCACAGCAAAAAATAGGGATCAGACCAGCGGCTAATGCTTTGGTTGTTTTCTCAGCCATAATCGCATTGTCTTCATTGAAAAATTCTCTTCGTTCGCTATGACCGACTATAACATATTTGACTCCAACATTACGAAGCATGTTTGCTGACACTTCTCCGGTATATGCTCCTGAATCATGATTCGAACAATTTTGTGCACCGAGGCTAATATTTAGCGCTGACTCGATTTGATCTTTTACGGGTGTTAAATGAACGAATGGAGGAATAATAATAACCTCTGCATCGCCTGGCAGCTTGGATGATACCATGTTGACCACACTAGAGGCAAGGGTTTTGCCCTCATCTATACTTTTATTCATTTTCCAGTTTCCAGCGATTATGTTCTTTCTCATGAGTTTTATACGTTAGAATGCAAAGATGCAAATCCAAATTTAATGGGTATTATGAAATTCCAATCCTACAATGCCGTCTCTAAGAAAAAATAGATCAACAAACTAATGAGGATAGTTGAAAGTATGTTTAACATAAAACCTGCTCGAATCATATCCCTGATTTTTAAATGTCCAGAACCAAAGACAATTGCATTTGGTGCTGTTGCCACAGGGAGCATAAATGCACATGAAGCTGCCATAGTAGCAGGGATCATAAGCAGGTAGGGATCTACTTCAATCACAGTTGCTAGTGAGGCAAGAACTGGTAGAACGATGGATGCAGTCGCCACATTGGATGTGACTTCTGTAAGAAAATTCACACTTAAAGCTACGATGAGAATAAGCACTAGGAGAGGTAATCCTCCAGCCTGAACCAGCTGGGTACCTAGCCATTCGGCAAGTCCAGAACTTTTAAAAGCCGCCGCTAGCGACAGTCCTCCTCCAAATAGGATGATGATACCCCAGGGCAATTTTTCTGCTTCAGCCCAGGTAAGGAGCTTTTGACCTTTTTTTTGTTTGGATGGAATTAGAAACATAGTAAGAGCAGCCGCTATAGCAATGGTAGTATCGTTAATGCCAGGGATTAGCTGATTTAACAGAAAGGATCGTGTTATCCAAGCCATAGCCGTCAAACCAAATACAACGGCAATGGCTTTTTCCTCCTGGCTCATTTTTCCAAGTTCTTTCAATTCATTTTGAATTAATTCACTCCCCATTGGCAAGTGGATCTTCTTGGTCTTGTACACTACGCGTGTCAATACGAACCAGGTGATTCCGAGCATTACTATTGAAAAAGGCAATGCAAAAATCATCCAATCAGTGAAAGAGAATTCTTCACCGTACAGATCACTTGCGATTGCAACAAAAATTGGATTTGTAGGTGTTCCGATGAGAGTTGATACGCCTCCGATTGAGGCAGAAAAAGCAATGGAAAGAAGTAGAGCTTTGTAGAATTTTTCCCCGGATTCGTGAAGATAATCTTTGATCTGGGCAATTAAGGCTAAAGCGATAGTTACCATCATGAGGGTGGTAGCAGTATTAGAAATCCACATGGAAAGGAATCCTGTGGCCAACATGAATCCAAGAATCAAGGTGTGTGTTTTAGAACCAATTGCCGATATTATTCTCAAAGCAATACGCCTATGAAGGCCCCACTTTTGCATGCCAATGGCGATGATAAACCCCCCAACAAACAGGAAAAGCATCTTATCTCCATAAGCGGCTGTTGTCTGGGCAATGGGTGCGCCTTGAGTCAGCGGGAGCAAAACCATTGGAAGTAGAGACGTAGCTGAAATAGGAATGGCTTCTGTGATCCACCAAGTGGCAATCCACATGGCACAGGCCAGAACTGCTCTGGATTCTTCTGTCAGTCCAACGATTGGGAGGATTTCCCAAATAACCAGAGCAAATAAAAAGGGCCCTAGAATGAGCCCTATGTGTTTTGCTTTTGGCATTTATTGCTTGTCCATATCTATTTTATCAAAATCGAATTCATCCAAGAACCTCTTGGCTTCTTTCAAATTCTGGAATTTATAGCTCAGGTGATCATCTTCATTACTGAATAAATCTACTTTCACGGTCACGACATGTTTGGTTGTTTCAAGTGGGTTATCAACCAACTTCCCAGCATTAATATCTTGCCTGATAGTGTGAGAAAGAATAACCGTTTTCCTTTTGACGCGATTGCAGTAGGTACACGTATATTCTTTTAACAGTTCCCCATCCTCACTTCCTGAAACTTCCTTGGTCACTTCTTCTTTTTCCAACCTTAACGTCATGAAACCACATCGATCACATTCCATGGCAATCAAATGCCCCTCATATTTTTCGATAAGTGTATCACCGGTTTCCTCGTCAATCCACACATCATAATCTACGGAGAATACGTTTTCTTCTGCTTGCTTACCTTCATCTAAATAGGCATCTTCATATTCTTCACTAAGAAGCTTCATTTTATTACCATTCTTTGGATTAGTACGTGGTGTGTACCTAAGCTTATGAAGTTTTTTATGTAGAAGCTTTGGCCAATAGTATTTTAAAAGAAGCATGGCCACATAACAATGTAGTACTCCGATACAAACAGCGATGAAGAATCTAATACCAAACCATATAGGGTCTCGGGCAACATTATCGATCATGGTGGAATTAAAAAACAGAAATAGTGCTATCGCAAAAGCGACATTTGCCTGAAAATATCGTTTAGTTTCCTCTTGACTAGCCAGATCAAACTTCCCCTTCATTGTCGACAATGACGACAATTTGATTTTATATGATACGAATATTAAGATAGCAACAATGATTGCCAGGACAGCAGGGTACAATATGTATTCTTGCCATTTCATGAGCAGGTCAAAGTACTCAGGATTAATGGTTCTATACTTTTGCGCTAATTCTTCCATTTGGTATTTTATTACTTCAAACAAATCTAAATCTTAAAACCCAAATTTATCTAAAGAGATGTTACTATCAGGGATTTTTGAATCTGATTAGTTGGAGAGTTCTTGAGCTTCTGTTATTAATATTTTGGCCTTTTGCACTATTTCGTCTTGCTGATTTAGGATAGGATAAAATCCTTGATTTTCCCAAATGTTTCTGGCGATAAATGCTTTCACATAGATTCTAAGCAAATTTTTGGAAGAGTTGAATTGTCCTCTGTCTATGGTTACACCGTTACTTTTTGCTTTTTTCAAAAGATCTTCAAGCGTACCATCACTCACTTCGTAAGTAGACATGAATTTTTCCAGACCCATTTCTTGTAACTCTTTCTCAATTGTATGCGCATATTCGAAAGTGAATTCATGAATGCTGCTGGTATTAAAAATTCTTGTAAGAAGTGTGCTGTTGCCTGCTGTATCTAATGGCACAAAGTAGTCGGGCACAATTCCTCCACCTCCAAAAACAGTTCGTCCAGCTTTAGTTTTGAAAATCAAACTATCTGATACCTTAATGCTGTCTTCAGAATACATCTCGCCATTTCGATAGCGATCATAATGTTCTCGATAATATTCGTCCAGATTCCCCGCTTCATATGGCTTTTGAATATTTCGTCCGCTTGGTGTGTAATAGCGAGACGTTGTGAGTCGCAGTTCTGATCCGTCTTTTAGTTCCCAGTAGTTTTGAACAAGCCCCTTTCCAAAAGACCGTCTACCAACGAGAAGTGCACGATCATGATCTTGAAGTGCGCCGGCGACTATTTCGGATGCAGAAGCCGAGCCTTCATCGATGAGCACGATGAGTGCACCTTTCTCAAAATCCCCCTCAAATTTGGATTTAAGAGAAAAATTGCTTCGCTCAAGCTTTCCTTTTGTGTAAACTATCATTTTACCATCTCCAATGAATTCGTCTACCATTTTTGCAGCAGGATCCATATATCCCCCCCCATTGCCCGTCAAATCGAGGATGAGGTTTTCCATACCTTGATCATTGAGGTTGAAAATAGCTTCTTTGAATTCCAGATAGGTTGTTGCAGCAAATCGACTGATTTTGATATAACCAGTCTTGTCATCCATCATATAAGCAACATCTAAGGAAGTCTGAGGAATTTCACCGCGTTCGATTGTATAATCGATTTCTTTCCTACCCCTCAGTATGGTGATTGTCACCTCAGAATCCGCAGGTCCTCTGAGTCGTTCTATTACCCCACGGTTCTTTATTCCAATCCCCGCGACCACCTCACCCTCAACCTTTATGATTTTATCGCCGGACAGGATTCCTAACGATTTCGAAGGGCCACCACTAATTGGTGTGACCACAAAAATGGTGTCTCTGAATATGTTGAACTCTACGCCAATTCCCTCATAGGTTCCCTCCAACTGAGTTCCAATAATTTTTTGCTGTTCATATGGAATATATAATGAATGTGGATCCAATTCCTGAAGCATATTTTCAATTGCAGTTTCAACAAGTTCTTCAGATTGCACTTCATCCACATAGAATTCATCAATATGCGTGATTACTTGCCTAAATTTGAACAGACTATTGTAAATATTATCGTCAGTCTCCATTTCCCCACTGGTCATATTTGCTCCTATAAAGATTCCTAAGCAAAGGGTAAGAGCGATTAATATGGGCAATCGAATGGCTTGTTTTGAGTTATTATGCTTCACGTTCATTTTCTTTGAGCGGATAAAAGTAATAGTTCGAGTACTTTAAACAGATTTTTTGAATTTTCGTTTCTTTTCTTTTTTAAATGGCTAGGATACTGGCAATAGATTATGGAGGTAAAAGATGTGGGCTGGCAGTCACGGATCCAGATCAGATAATTGCTAACCCAATCGGTTTTGAACCAGCCAATACTTTATTATCCTTCCTCAAAGAATATTTTACCAATAATGAGGTCGAGCGTGTGGTTATAGGCCATCCGACCAAGGCAGACGGATCAGATACCAACGCAACAGGCTTAGTTATGAAATTCATCGAAAGGTTTAAAGTGGAATTTCCTGCCAAACCAATAGTTTTGCATGATGAAAGCCACACATCGAAAATGGCAATGGGAGCAATGGTAGCAAGTGGCATGAAAAAGAAAAAACGTAGAGAAAAAGGGATGGTGGATACCATAGCTGCTACGTTGATATTACAATCTTATATGGAGTCAGAGAGATGATTTACCCGATCCTATTATTTGGAGATCCTGTGTTGAAACGAAAAGCACAAACTATTGAACAGGGTGAACTGGATATTGAGCAGGTGATCAGTGACTTGTTCGAAACTATGGATGAAGCCAACGGAGTGGGCCTTGCCGCCCCTCAGATAGGTATGTCCATCCGCCTTTTTATCCTAGATACAACACCGATGGTTGAGGATGATCAGGAAGAGGGCACCAGAAAGGTTTTTATCAACCCAGAAATCCTCGAAGAATCAGGAGAGGAATGGGCGTTTGAGGAAGGATGCCTAAGTGTTCCTGGAATTCGTGAGGATGTAGTTAGGTTGGATACAATAAAAATTAAGTATCAGGATGAAGAATGGAATTGGCATGAGGAGGTACTTGAAGGCATGGCGGCACGAGTTATTCAGCATGAATATGATCATCTTGAGGGTAAGCTATTTACTGACTATTTAACCTCATTCAAAAAACGTATTTTGAAAACAAGACTTGCAAATATTAGCAAAGGAAAAGTAGATGTTGACTATAGGTACAAAGCGCCATTAAAAAAATAATGAGTAACAGAATCGAGATTCTTTATTCAAAATTTTTGAAGAGCGAGGGGGTCTCGATTGATACACGAACCATTAAGAAAGGCAATCTCTTTTTTGGTATTAGTGGAGAAAATTCCAATGGAAATGAATACGCCTTGCAAGCACTTGAAAAAGGAGCATCATTTGCCATAATTGATGACAAGAAGTTTGCAGAGGATGAGCGAATAATCCTTGTCGAAGACACGCTCCTGTCCCTACAAGAATTGGCCATATTTCATCGGGAGAAATTTCAAGGAAAAGTACTAGCCATTACCGGCAGCAACGGAAAAACCACAACTAAAGAACTGGTTCGTGAGGTGCTCTCACAGAAATGTGTTGTTCATGCCACTGAGGGAAACTACAATAATCACCTGGGTGTTCCGCTTACAATACTTCAGTTGACCAATCAAGTAGAAATTGCGATAATCGAAATGGGTGCCAATCACCTCGGCGAGATTGCAAGACTTTGTGAGATTGCCAAACCTAATCTGGGTCTTATCACGAATATCGGACAGGCGCACACTGAAGGTTTTGGAGGAATGGACGGTGTGCTCAGAGGGAAAAGTGAATTGTTCGACTATTTGAAACGATCGAATGGTATTCCGTTTGTCAATAAACAGGATAACTATTTGATGCACATGACCAAGCGATTTGATACTGCCGAAGTTTTTCCAAATATCGATGTTGCGCTAATTCCTAATCAGGAAATGGTGGAGTTACTGTTTCGAGGAAAACGAATTGCCACCCGACTCACTGGAGATTATAACTTTTTGAATATGGCTGCAGCGATATCGGTTGGTCGATATTTTGATGTTGAAGATAAAAAAATTGCCCAAGCACTGGAGAGCTACACTCCAGAAAATCAACGATCTCAAATTATTAAGCGAGGTTCCAATACAATCATTCTGGACGCCTACAATGCCAATCCAGATTCCATGCGAGTTGCACTTAAAAATCTTGCAAATTTTGAGGGTCGAAAAGTAGCGATTCTTGGCCAGATGAATGAGTTGGCTCACTCCAAAGAAGCCCATAACCAGTTAGGGAAGGAAATTGCTCGATTGCAATTGGATGAGGTGATTTTGGTTGGAGAGAAGATGCTACCTGCTTTGGAGTTTTTGCCCATGGCTAGACATTTTAAATCAACTGAAAACCTAAAGGATTACTTGGCAGAACATTCCTTTCAAGATTCAGTAGTTTTACTGAAGGCCTCTCGATCAATTGGGTTGGAGGGGGTGGCTGATAGTTTGTAACACTATGGATGTTCAACAAATACACAAATTCTTGAATGGCCTGACAGCAAACAATAGTAAGGCTTGGATGGATGAAAACAAGAAAGACTATCAATCAGCTAAATCAAATTTCATTGACCTAGTACAAAATTCGATTAACACTGCTGCTAAGTTTGATGATGAAATCGTTAATGAAGAGGCAAAGAAGTGCGTGTTCCGTCTTAATCGAGATGTGCGGTTTAGCAAAAACAAGGATCCATACAAGACGAATTTTGGAGGCTCCATTTGCAAAGGTGGCCGCAAGACAGGCAATCCTGGTTATTATCTCCACATTATGCCGGGCAACAATTTTGCCGGAGGCGGGCTATTCCAACCTCAGCCAGATGCGCTGAAGAAAATTTGTCAAGAGATTGACTACAACGCACCTGAGTTGGTCAAGATTATCACCTCAGCTAAATTCAAAAGGCACTTCAACGAACCCTTCGATGATAAAGTAAAAACAGCCCCCAAAGGCTACCCAAAAGATCATCCGCACATTGATTTGCTTCGATACCGGAGTTTTATTTACACCCAGCAGTTCACCGACAAGGAAGCTCAATCACCAGATTTTCCGAAGATGATTGTGGAGACGTTCAAAGTGATGAAGCCGTATATTGATTTTTTGAGGAGGGGGTTGGATTGATTTTTAGTAAGAATTCCGTTCTTATTATGAAATTTTCAGACTCATAATTGGGCATAAAACAAACCATGATCTGGATCATGGTTTGTTGTGATCTTATTTTCTTTTACGTATGTTTGTATCGGTGACCCAATTGTAACTATACTAATATGTTTTCATTTTTCACTTGATAGCGAAGGTGTAGTTTCTCCTGTTTTTGACATCAGGTAAAGGATGAAATCAAAGTAATAGCTGGTTTTTGAATTTAAATGATGATCAATGAAATCCTTAGATAGTATTATTAGTGAGTGTAGAGCGAATGCCTACGACCTGAACTTCTCCAGAGCCAGAGAGTGGAAAGAGGAAGAAGAAGGACGGGTATTGGTTGGCTACATGCCGATTTATTTCCCCAGAGAAATTATTCATGCCGCTGGTGCAATGCCAGTTGGAATTTTTGGAGGTGGTGATGATAAGCAAATCATCAAGGGAGATGCCTATTATCAATCATATATCTGCCACATTCCTCGAAGTATAATAGAAATTGCTCTTGACAAACACCTTGATCATGTAGATGGATTTATTTTCCCTTCCATCTGTGATGTGATCAGAAACCTTTCAGGAATATTCAAGCAGCAGAAAATTGGAAAGTTTGTCAAGTACATGGACTTTCCACAAAACTTCCTCCCAGAAATTGGAGGTGTGTTCTACCAGCAAGAGATGAGCCATGTGCTGAAGTATATAAAAGAGATCAATGGGAAAGATGTGACTACCGAAGCATTGAATCACTCGATTGAATTGTATAACCGAAACAGACAATTAATTGAAACAATCTATAATGTCCGACAAGATTTCCCATGGCGACTAACAATTGATGAAGTGTATTGCATAGTTCGCGCGGGGACTGTAATTCCTGTTGAGGAACACAATGAACTGCTTGAGCAAGTTTGTACCCATATTAGTGAAGACATTGGTGACCCACAGGATAAGATCAAAGTTGTTGTTTCCGGGGCTTTTTGTGAGCAACCGGCATCAGGTTTAATTAAGGCAATAGAAGAAGCAGGATGTTATGTAGTGGATGATGATTACATGCTGGGATCCAGGATGATTCTTGGAGATATTGACGCATCTACTAGTCATCCGCTCCAAGCGATCTCTACTGCCTATATCAAACAGAGTCAATATTCATCATCCATCTATGATGTTCACGACCCCAAGGAAAACAGGCTTGCAAAAATCGTGAAAGATCGTGGTGCTGACGGAGTAATATTCGCAGCAGCTAGTTTTTGTGATCCTAGTTTGCTGGATGCACCGATTTTCCAAAATGCCTTTGATAAAATGGGTATTCGATACATCGCATTCCAGTATAGCGAAAACATAAATCAATATAAAGTAATTAAAGAGCAGGTTGGAGCCTTTTCTGATTCCATAAAACTATGGGAAGACGAACCAGCAATTCCCGCTATTGAAGACAAAATAAAATAACTATCATGGCAGAAGAAGCACAAAAAGAAAAGAGTATGATTCTCCAAAAGGAGATGATAAGTTCTCTTTTTAGCGATTTGAGTAGAGCCAAGGAACTTGGAAAAAAAGTTTGTTACACGTTTATACCTGGTAACCTATCCGAGCTGATCCGAACATTCGATATGCTACCGGTTTATCCTGAGATTAATGCTTTGCAAAGTGCAATGCGAAAGAAATCTGCAGCATACATTAAGGAGGCTGAGCGTAACGCCCATTCTGAGGATGTATGCACTTACGTGAAATGTGACGTTGGAATGTTGATGAAAGGAAATCTCGGTCCTACTGGAGAAAAGATTCCAGATCCTGATGTTCTACTACTAAGCTACACAGGCTGTTTCACCTTCCTGAAATGGTTTGAGACATTGAAAAGAGAATATCCAGATGCCAAAGTCATTATGGTGCATACACCTTATCAGGAAAATGGTGAAATGACTCCTGAAATGACAGAGTATATGGTGAAGCAATTTAAGGAAGAGGTCATCCCTCAGATGGAGGAGGTAACAGGGATTAAATACGATGAAGCTAAGTTGCAAAGACATTTGGTATTATCAGCCGAGGCAGAAGATCTGATCAATAAGATTTTCCAAACGACCAAGCACAAGCCTTCTCCTATAGATGCCTACTTCGCAGGAGTCTATTATATAGGTCCGATAAACATTGGTTTTAGAGGTACACAACAGGCGGTAGATTATTACAAGGAACTATATAGTGAGATTCAGGAGCGAATTCGTTTGGGCTTGGGACCAATTACACCTGAGGGGGAAATGAAAGAAGAAAAATACAGATTGGTAGTAGAAGGCCCTCCAAACTGGACGAGCTTTAGAGAATTCTGGAAAATTTTCTACGATATCGGAGCAGTCATTGTAGCCTCATCTTATACCAAAGTAGGAGGCGTGTACGATCTGGGCTGGAGGCACGATCCAGAGCGACCATTGGAAGCGTTGGCAGAGTATTGCATGAATTGCTATACAAATATGAATCTTCCACAGCGAATCGACTTATTGAAGAAGTGCATCGTGGATTATGAAGCCGATGGTTATGTGACCAATTCAATAAAGAGCTGTAATTCATTCTCAGCAGGACAATTAGGAATGATGCGAGAGATTGAAGATAGCCTAGAAGTGCCTGTTGGATTCATCGAATCCGATTTGGTTGATCCTCGCTATTTTTCTTATTCAAATATTAAAAATAGACTTGAATCTTATTTCCAGATGCTGGATCAGCGTAAAAAAATGGAATTAGAAGAAGTTTAATTATCAAAGACAAAATCAACGAAATGAAAAAATATTATTTGGGAATTGATTTAGGCTCTACCACATCAAAGGCCGTGATCATTGACGAAAAAGATGTGATAATTGGAAGGGGAATTACCAATACTCGCGCGAACTACAAAGTCGCTGCTGATATCGCAAGAGACGAGGCTGTTTATGATGCGCGCTTCACATTGTTAGCCAACAAGCTCAAGACTGAGATTGACTCTAAGCCCGAGTTCAAGCGATACATGGAGGATATTAAAAATATCTTCAAGTATCGTCAGTTCAAACGCAGGATGGATAGTTTGGAAGTGAAGTTAAAAGAAACAGCCAGTGCATTTACATATGAAAACAAGGATGCTATTGTCGCTGAACTCGCAAAAATAATTGAGATCATTCGTCCTCAAATTAGGAATGAATTTGTGAACGAGAACCTAGGGTCTAAGAATCAGTTTTTTAGAGATATCGTAAGCGAAAGATACAATGCAGAATTAGAGAAGGTGGACAAAGCTTTGTTTGAACCACTAATCCTGACTTTTGATAAAAGTATCACGCCAATTGAGAATGAAATGGTTCAATTCAATTTCAAGGAATTGGTGGATGAATCAATGAAAACGCTAGAAGAAAAATATGAAGGGTTAGTAGATCAACCAGAAGAGGAGAACAAAGAAGATTGGTACTATGCTGAATTGAATGCAGTAAAGAATAACTACAAGTTTGTTGAATCTTCCTTAAAGGAACACATTGAAGTAATTGCTGATGAGGACATCCAAATATCCAATATGGTGGGTACTGGATATGGACGTGCATTATTACCATTTCCAGAAGATTGCATCAAGTCTGAAATCCTTTGTCATGCTTTTGGAGCACACGCTGTTTTTCCAAATACAAGAACGGTACTAGATATTGGAGGACAGGACACAAAAGCCATTCAGGTAGATAGTCATGGTTTAGTCACTAGTTTTCATATGAATGATCGATGTGCTGCCGGATGTGGTAGATACCTTGGATACATCGCTGATGAGTTTGGAATTTCACTGAATGAATTAGGCCCTGAAGCAATGAAAGCAGATAAAGAGACAACTATTTGTTCTACATGTACTGTTTTTGCCGGAGCTGAGGTAAAGGAGCTATTGCATAATGGAGAAAAGCGACCAAATATTCTAGCTGGGCTGCACAAAGCGATTATCCAACGAGCCATGTCTTTAATAGCACGGTCAGGTGGAGTGAGAGATGAATTCACATTCACAGGTGGTGTTGCTAGAAACCAGGCTGTAATCAAATATGTAAAGCAAATGGTTACAGAATCCTATGGTGAAGTCACAATGAACATTCATACTGATTCAATATTTATGGGAGCGCTCGGAGGAGCAATGTTTGCTCGTAGAAATATTGATATAGATCTGCCAGAAAAGAAGAAAAAGACAGCATCGAAAGAGATGCCAAAAATTGGAAAAGAAAAAGCTAAAATATAATGAGCAACCCAATATATACAATGGGCATTGACGTAGGAGGAAGCTACGTTAAATGTGCACTTATGAGTTATGATGATGCTACTGGAAATCATAGCATGGTCGATAAGCAAACGGAGAAGATTAGAAAGAAAGACCCCAAGGATGTTGTTGTTGATACGATCGACATGGTTCTAGAGCGAAATGGACTGAATTACGAATCAGACATTGCGTACCTGGCTTCTACGGGAGAAGGGGAAATGGTTGAGAAGAAAACAGGCCATTTTTATAGCATGACCACTCACTCTAGAGGAGGAAAGTTTTTTGCGCCAGACGCAAAAACGGTCGTTGATATGGGCGGACTCTATGTACGTGCTATCAAAGTGGATCCAAGAGGAAAAGTAATTGATTATAAAATGACGGGTCAATGTGCTTCTGGTTCTGGTCAGTTCATTGAAAATATATCTCGGTATTTAGGTCTAGCTGTTGAGGAGGTAGGACCTCTTTCTCTGGAGGCAGATAATCCTGAAGTGCCTTCCGGTATTTGTGCTGTGTTAGCTGAAACGGATGTGATCAACCTTGTGTCAAAAGGACTTTCAACAGCGAATATTGTTAAAGGAATTAATCTTTCAATTGCAGCGAGAGTTGTTAAGTTGCTTGGTTCCTTAAGAGCAGAATCGCCAATTGCATTGGTCGGTGGAATGGGGATGAACACAGGAATGATTCAAGCCATAGAGGAATTGGCAGACGAAAGAAAAAAGTCCAATTTGGAATTTGTATCCCATCCTGATTCGATTTATTCAGGAGCAGTTGGAGCTGCTCTTTGGGGTGGATATCGTTATTATAAACTGAAAGAAAAAGAAGCAGCCGTAGTATCCTAATTATACAATGGATCAACTTAATTCAGAACATCAGCTCGGACAGATCATTCCGAATATCGCCATATTTTTAAACCAAAGTGTTGAGCGATTTGAGGATAATTTTGTCTACCATGAGAAGGATACTGAAGGAAGTTATCAGGGAACAAAGTGGAAGCCTTTCTTTAGGAACATTGAAACCATAGCACAGAATCTTTCAGCTCTTGGCTTTAAAAAAGGAGAAAAGATAATCCTATTTTCTCCAAACCGGTTAGAAATGCTGGAGCTTGAGTTGGCAATTATGGCATACGGCGGAATAGCCGTTCCAATATTCTCGCATTTTAAGCAAGCTACAGCTGAGCTACTCATCAACCACTCCGATGCTACTTGGATGGCCGTAGCTGGGCAAGAGCAGATGAATAATATTGGTGGAGAGTTGAATCAGCTCAAGTCCATTATTCATTTTGATGACGTAATAGATGAGCGATATGCTAATCTGGTTCCTTTTTCAGATTTACTGAAGGAAGTTTCAGATAGCGAATTAACGGTTTTGGATGAGACTATCGACAAAGACACAATTTGTCTCAACATGTACACATCTGGGACAATGGGTACGCCAAAATGTGTCCAGCTAACCCATCAAAATATTATGTCTCAGCAGGCTGCAATTAGTCAGGTTTGGGATGTACATCAGGGAGATAGGCTACTGGCTTTTCTTCCATGGCATCATAGCTTTGGAGGAATTTTTGAACTTTTCACAGCACTATATAGTGGAGCTTCTTATTACTTGGAAAGTAGTTACGGTAAGGATATTGACTCCATATTCGATAATTGGAAGACAGTAAAACCGACCATATTTTTTAGTGTTCCAAAAATTTATCAGGCACTTTATGAAAAATCTCTAGCAAGTAAAGAGGCTGAGGATGTCTTTTTCAATTCAGGAATTAAATTCATTTTTACTGCTGCTGCTCCTTTACCAGAAAAACTCTCACTAGAATTTCAGAAAAGAAATATCCCTGTTATTGAGGGTTGGGGTTTAACAGAAACATCTCCTTGCTGTACGCTCACGGATCCATCCATAAAAAGAGCATCTGGCGTAGTAGGCAAACCAATTCCAGGTGTAAGTATTCGAATCGCAGAGGATGATGAGATTTTGGTGAAAGGCCCAAATGTCATGGTTGAATATTATAACAATGACGAAGCAAATGAGGGAGTTTTCGCGGAAGATGGCTGGTATCGGACGGGAGATGTAGGGGCCATTACCGAGTCGGGATTGAAACTGATATCAAGAAAAGATCGAATTTTCAAACTTTCAAATGGGGAGAAGGTTGTCCCAACTGATTTAGAAAAGGTAATTGAATTAAAATGTCACTATGTACAACATGTAATTGTTTCTGGAAGTGGCGAAGAACATCCTGTAGCTCTTATTTTTCCTAATAGGAACTTGCTGGGAAATCCTGAATATGCTAGGGCTACTGAAAAGAACTGCTCATGTCCGAGTAGCTTAAATGATTTTAGTGATTGCCTTTACAAATGCCTTGATGATGCCAATATTGGCATAAAACAAAAATTCTCTAAAATTAAGTCAGCAACATTAATAGACGGGGAGTTGTCCTTGGATGATAATACACTAACACCCTCAATGAAGGTGGCACCTAAAAACGTGCTTAAGAAATATAAGGATCACCTAATGAATATGTATGGTGGGAAAGTCCCTGTTGATGAGGAAGTCTATGTTGTAGAGCTTGATGTTAAATCAAAACTAGAACGATCAATTGTACACGATTAAAGCCACTTCTTTGATGAAACAGATAATGGAAGAGTATTTTCTTTCATTAGAATCTGGGGACAAGAAAATTGCCTGGTGCACAAGTGTAGGACCAGCCGAATTGTTGAGGTCGTTTGGTTTTGAAGTCTATTTCCCCGAGAACCACGGTGCTTTACTCGGAGCTACCCGTACAGCCATGGAGCTGATTCCAGAAGCTGGCAAATGTGGCTATTCGAATCAGGTTTGCTCATACACTACGGCAGATATTGGGGCTTATTTGAAAAAAAACACACCCTTGCAAAAACACTACGGAATGCAGGGAATTCCTAAACCTGACATCATTGCTTATAATACCAACCAATGCCGTGAGGTTGAAGATTGGTTTACTTTCTATGCAGACGAATTCAATTGCCCGATCGTAGGAATTCAGCCTCCAAGATATCTTGATGAGGTCACAGATGATGAAGTGCAGTTGGTAGTGAAGCAGTTCAAAAAGATGCTTCCTGTTTGTGAGCAAGTTAGTGGAAGGAAATTCGATTTGGATAGCTTCAAAGAGACAGTGAGGTTAAGCAAGGAGGCAACACTGCTATGGCAAAAAGTATTGAAGACTTCAACGGCCATGAATGCCCCACTTAGCTTTTTTGATGGAACGATTCATATGGGACCAATTGTGGTGTTGAGAGGAACTCAGATTGCAAAGGATTACTACACTACGTTGTTGGCAGAGCTTGAGGAGAATGTTAAAAATGGTTTGGGCTTTGCTCCAGAAGCAAAAACCAGAATATTTTGGGAAGGCATGCCTATTTGGGGAAAACTCAGAATGATGAGCGACTTGTTTACAGCAAGTGGCTCTGCCGTGGTTGCATCTACTTACTGCAGCAGCTGGGTTTTTGGTCAATTTGATGAAGACAATCCTTGGGAATCAACTGCCAGAGCTTATACAGAAATATTTATCAATAGAAGTGAAAAGGCCAAAATGAAGATGTTGGCTGCATGGTTCGAAGAATTTAATATAGATGGAATCGTTTACCATGATACAAAAACGTGCTTCAATAATTCCAATGCAAAATTCGGTATGCCACAGAGGCTGCAGAAAGAAACAGGAGTACCCTCCTTGGTTGTGGAAGGTGATTTATGCGATTTGCGATTCTTCTCAGAAGGACAAAGCATAACTAAAATAGAGACATTTCTTGAGCAATTAGAGGATGCTAAAATTTTAAGCTAATGGCTGCCAAACCTATAAAAATTGGAATTGTTGGATTGGGGCCTGTAGGTAGCATACTTGCCGATAGGTTTCAAAATGCAGGCTGTGATGTATCGCTGTGTATCCGGGATGTGGTGCAGGCCAACAAAATCAAGGATGAGGGTATCGTACTGACCAATGTGATCGAGTCAGAATCTAAGTTCAAGAATATTTATTCCAGCATTTCTGATATGGCGGAGCAGGAACTTGATTTTCTGATTTTTGCCATGAAGGCTTACCACATTCAAGGAGCCATGGAAGAGGCGGCTGAATTGAATTCTGATAAGCTAACAGTTGTATCTGCCCAAAACGGGATTGATGTAGAGCAATTATTGGTACCCACATTTGGGGAATCCAAAATTCTACGGATGATCATCAACTACGCTGGAGGTATGGTTGAGCCGAATACAGTAAAGGCTACTTTCTTTACGCCCCCGAACTATCTCGGTTCCATTGATGATTCAAAAGCAAAAGAGGCGGAGCAATTTGCTGAGATATTGAATGGTGCTGACCTGGCCACAAAGGCGGTAGATTCATTTGAGATATTAAAGCGTAGTTGGGAAAAAACGATTTTGAATGCGGCATTGAGTGCTTTGTGTGGAGTTGGTAGATTGACAATGGCTGAAGCCATGAATGATCCCGACACACTCGAATTGGTTGAGCAAATGATATCGGAGGCGGTCAGTGTTGCAGAAACGGAAAAGATTCGTTTTCCTGATGGTTTTATACGCCAATGCATGCGGTATCTCAAAAAAGGTGGAGATCATTTTCCGTCTTTGGCATTGGATCTTATTGAGGGACGTCAAACCGAAGTAGATTATTTCAACGGAAAGATTGTTGAATATGGGCGCAAACATTATGTAAGAACATCTTTGAATCTTTCTTTTTATAACATGGTGAAAGCCATGTCAAATAAGAATATTGCTTCCAGAATTCCAGGAGAACCTAAGGATATGACTAAAAGAATTCTGGATAAGGGGATGGTAAATGCATCACCAAGTTCTTTTAAGAATTCTGATTGTTATTTGGGTGTCGACTTAGGATCAGCTTTTGCGAAACTTTCGGTAGTTGATGAAGAAGGTGACGCACTCTTCCGATATATCCTGCCTACTTACAGTAAGGATCGACAGGAGCTTGAAAATGTTATGCAAACCATAGCTTCAAACTTTAACATAAAGTTTAGCTGTGCTACTGGTTATGGACGAAAGCATTTTGGACAAACAGATATTATAAAAACTGAAATCAATTGTGCTGCTGCAGGTGTAGCTCACAGCTTCTCAGGAGAAAAAAATATTATCGACATTGGCGGTGAGGATATTAAGGTAATCAGATGTGATGGTGCGGACCATGTAAGTAATTTTTACATGAACGATAAATGTGCGTCAGGTACAGGATCTTTCCTTTCTGAAATAGCCGAACGTGCACAAATTAACATAGCTGACATGAGTAGTTTGGCTGCACATTCTAGTTATGACAAAGAACTAAATAGTTTCTGCACGGTGTTCGCCAAGACGGAGATTATGAGCTGGATTTTTGATGGCATGACCAATCAGGATATAGCTCGAGGAGTTTATATTTCTATCTCCAATAGAGTGGCAAAAATGAGATTGGAATCTGGTATTCCTACGTATATGATTGGCGGTGTAATAGCCCATCACCCTTACTTGCAAGTACTACTCGGTGATAAATTTGATGAGGATATTCAAGTTATTGATGATCCACAATATGTTGTCTCACTTGGAGCGGCATTAATCGCAAGACAGCACACAAAGAAAAATGACCTAGATTCTGATTTGAAATCAAAAGAATCAGTAGTATCTTGAAGCGTGGAAAATCTGCTCTTAATTAATACCCGACATGTCTACCGCAATGTTAAGCGGCCTGAAAGTGTTTGGCCGAAGCAGTAAGTTGACTCTCTACAGTTAGCTTTCAATTATCAATTTTTATTATCGTTTCCTTAACTATTCATTGAAGAATGCCTTTTCAGTACAAAAATCTTAACATTACTAAGCTATCAGTAATTGGTGCAGGCCAGATTGGACCTGACATTTGTTTACATTTTGCCAAAGTTTTCTGGAGGGATAATGTGTCCTTTGTTATCATCGATATATCAGAGGATGCACTTGCAAATGCCCGACGAAAAATTGAAAAGAAAATAAACAAAGGACAAGAAACGGGTGCTTTTAAAAAGGAAATGGCTGATGCAATGAAGCAGAGCATTAACTATTCAACAGATTACAGCCATGTAGCGGGATCAAATATTGTCGTAGAAGCTGCGACCGAAAATGAAAAAATCAAGGATATCATCTTCAAGCAGGTAGAAGAACAGACTGATGATAGTTGCTTATTCTTCTCAAACAGCTCACACATGAAGCCTGAAGTAATCTTCAAGAATATTTCCAACAAGGGTCGAACAATGGTCACACACTATTTCTTCCCAGCAGAGCGAAATCCTGTTGTTGAAGTTGTTCCAGGAGCCGATACAGATCCAGCAATTGTCGCAGATGTGATGGGATTGTATGAAGCCATTGGGAAAGTGCCAATTAGAGTGGGTAGTAGCTATGGATATGCGATTGACCCAATTTTCGAAGGACTTTGTGAGTTGGCAATTCTTTGCTTAGAAAAAAATTATGGGACAGTAAAAGAGATTGACAAAATGGCTCAAAAGACGCTTCGTCAGGGAGTGGGTCCATTCACTGCTCTGAATCTGACAGGCGGAAACCCTATCACAAATCATGGGTTAGAAGAAATGCGTGACACGCATATATCCTGGTTTAGATCTCCCAAGACCCTTCAGGAAGCTACTGAAAAAGGCATCATGTGGAGCACAGCAAAGCGAGGAGAAGAAGTGGAAGTCTCTGACAATAAAGCAGAAGTTCTTCGTAAGCAATTTCTTGGAGGATACTTTGCGCTGGCATGCTACATTATTGATTTAGGAATTTCTACCGTTGACGATTTGGATATGGCTACAGAGATTTCTCTTGTCATTTCTGCTCCATTTTCTTTGATGAATAAAACAAGCATCAATGAGAGCTATGATCTTGTAAAGGAATGGTGCGAAGAGCATACAGAGTTCCCTTTCCCAAAATCACTTCGGGAAGCTAAGGACAATGGAGGCTGGGAAATTTCAACGATTAGTAGAACTACACAAAACAAGGTTGCGGTGTTAACCATTCGAAGACCAAAAGTCTTGAATGCGCTCAATTTGCAAGTACTTGGAGATCTTATAGGAGAAGTGAAAAATGCTGAGGCGGATAGCAATATTGATGCTATTGTAATAACAGGATTTGGTACCAAGGCATTTGTCTCTGGTGCAGACCTAAATATGCTGGCAACCCTGAAAACACCAGATCAAGGGTATGACAATTCACACACATTCCAGGGCTTTCTTAATGACATAGAAGCATGCAAAAAACCGGTGGTTTGCGCATTGAATGGCTTTGCATTTGGAGGAGGAAATGAACTAGCAATTGCCTGTACAGCTCGTATTGCAAAGAAAGGCTTGCCAGTTGTAGCATGTCAGCCAGAAGTCAATCTTGGATTTATTCCAGGAGCAGGCGGCACTCAACGATTGCCAAGATTGGTGGGAGTCGATATTGCAGCAGAAATTCTTCGAACGGCCGTTCCTGTGTCAGGTAAACGCGCACTTGAAATTGGTATGATAGATCGTGAGGCCGATGGAGATCTTGTGGAAGAAGCAGTTGCTTTTGCAAATCAGCTTGTGAGTGGTGAAGCTACAAAAAGAGAACTGGTTCAAAGCGATGGTGGTTCCAACGAACCCAAAGATTTGGATATTGGACATCTGAGCAAAAAGATTGATGAAATAATCAATCGAGCCATTTATGAAGGCATAAAGCTACCATTGAATGAAGCTCTGGAACTAGAATCCAATTTGTTTGGTGAGTGTATTCTCACAGATGACATGAAGATAGGATTGACGAATTTCAAGACTAACGGGCCTAAAGTGAAGGCGGAGTTTAACCACTCGTAATAAATGGGAGCACAGACGATGCAGATAAGATCTTAAAAAATCATAACTATCAGCATCATCTGTGTTCTGAAAAAATGAGTATGAAATATAAATTAGGCATTGACGTAGGAGGAACATTTACCGACTTCTTTTTAGTTGGAGATGACGGCTCGTCTGTGATCCATAAAATACTCTCCACTCCAGAGGATTCTTCTGTAGGATTCATTACAGGAATTAAGGAATTAGCTGAAAAGCTAGAGATAGAGAACGAAGAATTTATCCAAGGTATTGACACGATCGTGCATGGTACAACGGTCGCTACCAATGCCCTTCTAACCCAGAACGGAGCAAAAACAGCTCTTATTACGACCAAGGGATTTCGAGATGCCTTGGAAATGCGTAGGGGAATTCGAGAAGAACGTTATAACAATCGCTATCAGAATGTAAAGCCCATGGTGCCGCGACAGTTCCGCTACACGGTGGATGAGCGCATTGATGCAGAAGGGAACGCATTGAATGCTTTGGATTTAGCAGAAGTGGATGTGATAATTGACAAAATAAAAGCAAATGAAATAGAGGCCGTTGCAGTCTGCTTCATGAATTCCTATTTGAATGGAGATCATGAAAAGCAGGCCGTTGAATACTTGAGGAACAAACTTCCTGAACTATTTGTCTGTGGGTCTTACGAAGTGCTACCATCCGTTCGGTTTTATGAAAGAGTGAGCACGACTTGTATGAATGCCTACATTGGTGTGGTAGTCGAGCGCTACTTAAAATCATTACTTGGTAAGTTGGATATTCTGAAATTTGAAGGGAAACTTCTCATAATGCAAAGCAATGGAGGAGTTGTGACCCCAGAAGTAGCTTGTAAAATTGCCGCAGTAACATCACTTTCAGGACCAGCAGCAGCACCTATTGCAGGAGCCTATTATGCTGATTTGTTGGGGTATAAAAACTGTATCACGATGGATATGGGTGGTACGAGTTTCGATGCTTCGTTGGTTGTGAATGGCCAATGTGTGACAAGTACGGATGGAGAAATAAATCGGTATCGCATAGCCCTTCCTACCCTTGATATAGTGACCATTGGAGCTGGAGGTGGAAGTATTGGATGGATTGATAGCGGCGGGTTATTGAAAATGGGACCTCAAAGTGCCGGCTCATTACCAGGACCAATCAGCTACGATAGAGGAGGTGAGCAACCAGCTTGTACTGATGCTGACCTATTGCTTGGCTATCTCGATCCAGATTTTTTCGCAGGTGGGAAATATCCTTTGAATAAGGAGAAAACAGTTGAATTGACAGAGAAGAATCTTGGAGCACCGATGGGAATGGATGCCCAAAATGCTGCGGCTGGAATGTACCGAATCATCAATATGAACATGGCTCAGGGTGTGAGGGAAGTGAGTGTAGAGCGAGGATATGATCCCAGAGAGTTTCTTATGATCTGTGCGGGAGGTGCAGGATCGATTCACGCTGGAGAGATATGTCGTGAGTTGGAAATTCCTATATTCGTTGTACCAAGTGTCGCACCGATTTTTTGTGCAGCAGGTATGTTATTAGGGGACTTGAAGCATGATTATATAAGGTCATACATGTGCACTTTCTCCACACTTGAAAGTCAGAATTTCCTTCAACTTTTTGAAGAAATGAAGGTAGAAGCGATAGCTACACTAGTTGAAGAGGGCATTGGTGAGAGCCAAATCAAATACTATCCATCTCTTGATCTGCGATATGTGGGACAATACCACGAAGTTTCTCTTGAGGTTGAGGTGGACGATATATTATCCATGAATTTGGATTCAATGAAGAAGAGCTTTCACGCTGAGCACAACAGACGATTTGGGTATGAGCTAAGTGAGGAAGGGACGGAGCTAGAGGTGATCAATCTTAAATTACGCGCCATTGGAGAGATAGAAAAATTACAATCTCTTTCGGCTTCAACTACAAACGACTCGGCAACTTTAGAATCAGCCATAAAAGGAAAAAGGCAAGCCTATGTTCCTGAAAAGGATGAGATGCAGGAGGTGGTAGTTTATGATGGTGATAATCTATCAAGTAGCTTTATAATTGAAGGGCCAGCTATAATCGAGCAAATAAATACGACCATTTTTCTTGGGGAAAGTTACAATTGCGAAACAGGCATTGAGGGTGCGATTGTCGTGTACAACAAGGAACTGTTGCCAGAGGGTTTTAGGAAGTTAAAAGTTTCAAGTTCAGAGTTCAGAATTTGAAAAACTGGAAAATAAAGAAAAGAGGACTTAAGAATTATGATTGACTTCCACTTACATAAATATACAACCCAAGAGAGTATTACTTGTGGATTAGTTGCACCTAATAATATGAGCCTAACTCGGAACTTTAAACTCATAACTCGAAACTGATGAAGATTGATAAAATTCTGTTGTCCATCTTCCAGCGGGCATTCAAGAGTATCTCAGATGAAATGAGCATTTCATTGACAAAGACAACTCGCTCTCCAATTCTGTGCGAGGCAAAAGATTTTGTAACG
>JAAEPI010000219.1 GCA_024232835.1 Cytophagales bacterium | reverse complement strand
GTGTAGTCTGGGGTCCCACACCATCACATTACTGTGAGAATCCCCCGTAACTGAGATGTTCTCATGAGCAAAAAAACATACTGTGTGAAATTATCTTGAAGTACGATCTGTATAACTAGCAACAACCAGGCAGCCTGTGTCACATGTCACGCTACAATCCTCCCGTTTGGAGATACGACTAAGGTTGAGATGTAGGATTTGAGGGGGAGCACCCCTGTAAATAAGTTGATTCTCATTCTGTAAAGCGGAGTGAAATTTTAAAGCGAAGTGAAATTTTGAAAAACATACATTGGCTGCACGAAGTGCAGCCAAAAAACTAGGCAACATTTTAAAAAGTGATGAGAAAATTAGTTCAAAAATCAGTGGAAACTAATCAATATGGAGTGAATTCAGGTGAAATCAAGCTATACGATGAGAAGTCAGGTAAAATCAAACAATGCGATGTGAAGTCAAGTGAAATTCATGTATATTATACAATGTGAAATCAATGTATACGGTATGAAGCCAGGTAAAATCAAGGCATGCGATGTGAAGTCAGGTAAAATCAAGGCATACGATGTGAAGTCAGGTAAAATCAAGGCATAAACTGTGAAGTCAGGTGAAATTAAATCATATGATTTGAAGTCCGGTAAAATCAATCTACATGATGTAATGTGGAACTTCAGGTGAAATCAAGGCATGATATTATGTGAAGTCAGGTGAAATCAAGCTATACAATTATTGTTCACTCAATTTGCCTGTAAAATGATGACAAGATGCATGGCTTTTGACCAAATTATTATCGACCGGTGCATCGTTCGATGTGGTAGCACCCAGGCTACATTATGTTAGTAGCTACATAGTTCATTTTAACTTTCTGGCGCCTCAAACCCTTTCCTTTATATTGCTACTAATACTTTAGCATAATACGTTGTACATCAGGGCTGCGTATGACATGGATCTTACTCAAAGTTGGAATTTTTCCTCATTTTAGCTTGAATATGTCCAGATAACTTAGAGTTTTAGCTGTAAAGATGTCCAGTGCTTTACAGTTTCAGCCACCATTTCTTGATCTATAATTATCCAGCATACCTGCTGCC
>JAAEPI010000218.1 GCA_024232835.1 Cytophagales bacterium | reverse complement strand
GAAGACCCCTATGTATATCAGTTTGTTTGTTTTCTGGTTGATTCAAATTCCTATGGCATACTTTCTGGCCATCACATTGAGATGGGAGGGTGAAGGCGTGTTTATCTCCATCGCAGTGTCGCACTCGATATATGCCATAGTTGCTATCTGGATTTTCAAGAAAGGAAAATGGAAGTCAGTTCAAGTTTGATTTGAAATAAAAAAAGCAATTCTGCCATTGGTAGAATCGCTTTTCTAAGAGAAAAATCAAGCTTCTTGAAATATATCTACCTTCTGTTTTAGTTTATTGAGTCCTTCGATAGAGATAAGATGACCATCCGTTGAAATCAGTTCCTTTTCCGCCAATTCGAGCAGCAACTTCGCACGATTAACATATGCCTGTGATCGGCTTCTTTCTTGTATAGAAATCTTGTTTGAATTATTAGTCATCGTCCTAGTCATAATTTTCGCTTACAAGTTCTGGTCATTCAACGGAAATAACAATACCTAGTTTATGGCATTTTACGGTGGTTATCCACACTTCTCTATTGTAAATGCCGGTTATTGGATGCCTGATTGGCAAATGAATGATCCTATTCGTAACTTGAATCTATATGATAGTTAATGCCATCAATAGAGCTTTTGAGACTGCAGATGAGCGAAAGTGGGAAAAAACATATTGGGCACTTGATATCCACGATACGATTTTGAAGCCCAATTGGAAATCTCACCAAATCCCAACCGACTTTTATCCCTGCTCAAAGGAGGCACTGCGCCTTTTAAGTCAGAGAGAGGACGTGGTGTTGTTTCTATATACATGTTCACATCCAAGAGACACAGATCAGTATATTGAGCTGTTCAAGAGCTACAATATTCATATAGACTATGTCAACGAAAATCCAGAGATCGTTAATGACGATCTGGGCTATTACGACAAGAAGCCCTATTTCAATGTCATCATTGATGATAAGGCCGGATTTGACCCCATAATTGAATGGCCTATGATCTTACAGTGGTTGCAGGATTTTCAGAATTAATCACTTTACGCTGACCTTTTCGATCACAGAATCACGACCCATATAGAGGGTATAACTATTTCCGTTTTCTGAATACAATATGCTTACCGGATTGGATGACTGTAGTGGTTCCTGAGTCATTATTTTTCCGTCCATCTCATAAATTGTAAGAAATCCTTCAACAGGATCTGTGACCAGTGTTAGCGCTCGACCACCACCAAATCGATAATATTGTACAATTCTATTCGCATCCTTCAAATATGTTTTTTCGAAAAGTTTAGCTCCTCCCCCATCTAAAACCTCCCACAGATTATCAGATTTCCGCACAATAATAAATGTGTTTTCCAGAACATCCGGTATAAGCCTAAAAGTTGTATTAGCATTTGGTTTGAAAAGCTGCTCACGATGCTCAATGTTACCGCTAAAATTGATTCTAACAAGTTCGCCATCCTCTGTGAGTGTGGTCATTTTGGAGGTTCCAAAGGAGCCTGTGGCTTCAGTAAAATATCCCTCAACAATCTCACTTTTCAAATCCAAAGGGAATCCTGAGTAAGGAGTCCCCCGCCTACTGAGTAAGTCAATTACTCCCTTCTTCTTTGCAACAATAAAAGCATCCTTTCCTGCCACGCGAATATGAGAAGGTGGAGAAAGCAGCGCTGATCCCGTGGATTTAGGATTCCAGCCCGCAAGTGATTTCCCAGCTTTATCAAGCAAGTAGATATTCCCTTTTGCATCCGTTAGCATAAAACGATAATTCTTAGACCCATCATAGTCTACCACTGAGAAATGAGCAATCGGATTTTTGGAAGGAACCGCTTTTGGAAAACCCTCAACATAGGCTCCCGTCCTATCAATAATGTGCATTTGAGAAGTCGTGCAAAATGCATATTGTGTTTTGCTATTTCGAAAGTAATCAACTGGAACAATTGAGCCAACTACTGACTCAGTCAGCCTATTTGCCCAAATAATATCAAAATCTGACGATATATGGTATAACTGTAGGGCTGAATCCTGAACCAATATTTCCAGAGCCCGATTCAGATGGTTTCGGATCAAAAAAGGTTTGGTAATAACCTTAGATGCTAAAGATAATCGCTGAGAGGTACTGATTTTTGCTGGCTTCTTTGGTGGATTCGGCTGATAGGCAATAATGTTAGTGTAAAACTTATCTTCCACTTTGCTGAATTGAAAGCTTAGATATTCCATGCTTTTCAATCCGGTAGCATTGACATCAAAAACAGATTTCCAGTCAGGCTTAAGTTCGTTCATAAGCTGATTCCAACTTCTCGGCACATGAACGAAACTGCTATAGTTGGCTCCTCTGCTTGCTAGGTCCAGTAGCGTGTTCACTTGTAGCGATCTTCTCCAGGTGTTGTCCGATTCTAGTGACTGAATGAGTCGCTTTATTTGTGACAATGAATTGGACATAATGATGTACTCGCGATGAACTATATAATAGCATTCGCTCTCAAGCGAACTTCTAGTGCCTAACAAAGCTCTGGCTAAACCTATATCTAGTTTTCGCACCACATAGTTCCCTACCTGATCAACAAAAATAGAATCAGAAGACATCCGTTGTGCGGCCTGTTTAAGAAATTGACTTGCCTCCGATATATCTTTAATATCTAGAAAAATCAATCGATCTGGATTTGCTGTGCCCACCACTTCCAAATCTGCGACAGCTATTTCCTGATTGATTTGACTAAATAGAAAATCTGGATCAATATCAAATTTCTCTTTCAATCGATCTGTTGACAATCGAATGTCTTCATCAAAATTTTTCAATTTGCTCCGCCAAGTCTCTGCATCTTCAAACGAATAATGGGTAAGTCGGGCAGTATTATTTGGAATTACATCAAGTAAATCAAAACTACCCGGACCGCTCGTGAAGGTAGAAAGTAGTTCATCATCGGGAAATGTAAATCCGGTAAGCTTTACCGATGAATTTTCAACATCCATGTCTAGAAACGCCGATCTCCCAAATAGCCCTTGACTTGACTTTGGGAATAAATTCAGAAGAGAATTTACCTCTGACATGTTTACATATACATTTCCCTCATCTTGATCCAATGGCTTCAATGCGCGCGTTTCGCCAAATATGGATTCGAAGGAAACTTCCTCTGGGTTAATAAAAGCACGAATTGCATCCTCAACCAGAAACGGCGAAAAACTTCCAATTAGGTAATTCTTATGTCGAATGAAGCTAAAAACATCTCCATCCGCTCGTTTATAAAATTCCTCAATTGTGAATCCGTGGTAACTGCGGTTTTTAAATCGATACCCTGATTCTTTGAAGGCTTCCACACATCGCTTCAGGTAGTTTCTTTGTTTGCTTGAATTGAACTTTAGTACGAACAGAGCATCCAGCTCAGTTACAGAGATTGGAAATAAAGCGATCAAAGACGGACTGTTTTTAAAAACTTCGCGAAGTGACCCGCTCGTGTCCATTGAGTCGAGCTCTGCCAGTTTTTCCTCTATTTCATTTGCAAATGTCGAATTGTCAAGCACTCGCCAGACTCCCATATCCCTTATCGAATCATACACGGAGAGCGTCTCGCTTGTTTCTAAAACTACTGCTGCATTATTTGGGATAAAATCCCAAGCATACACTTTCGGCGATGCAAGCCATCGATCATAAGCAAGATAGCCTCCCGCCAAAACAGCAATTGCAAGTATTGAAACGAGGGTTTTTCTCAAGACTAGAAGTATTTGAGCAAACTTATGGGTTCAAAGCAAATCATTCAGCAAGTGATTCAATTGTCGATTTGTGCGCATCTACAATATTTTCAATCTCATGATCTCCAATTGCAGCAGAAACAAACAATGTCTCGAATTGGGATGGTGCTAAATAGATCCCCTTATTGAGCATACGTCTAAAGTATTTACCAAATAGCTCGGTATTGCACGTTTTAGCTGAATCAAAATCCATAACAGTATTTGGCGAAAAGAATAGACTGTACATGCTCCCATTTCTATTGATTGAGTGACCAAGGCCACCCATATTTTGAGCAAGACCATCGCTGATTTTTTGCGTTGTTGCTTTCAGCTGATCGTAGATTTCCGGATGTTCATTGAGATATCGTAACTGAGCAAGACCAGCAGCCATTGCCACGGGATTTCCACTAAGGGTACCTGCCTGATATACGGGCCCCTGAGGTGACACAATGTTCATGATTTCAGATTTACCTCCGTACGCTCCAACTGGCATTCCTCCTCCAATGATTTTTCCCAATGTCGTCAGGTCGGGTGTCACATCGTAAACTTCCTGCGCTCCACCTCTTGCTAATCGAAAGCCGGTCATCACTTCATCAAAAATCAAGACGATATCATGATCGTTGCACAGATCCCTAATGCTTTGTAGGAACTCCTCATGAGGCAGGACGCAACCCATATTACCAGCAACCGGTTCAATTATCAGAGCTGCTATTTCTCCTTGGTTCTCAACAATCACCTGCTCCACAGAAGAGAGGTCATTGTACCTGGCAAGCAAGGTGTCCTTGGCCGTACCAGCCGTTACACCGGGACTATCCGGAGTTCCCATTGTCATGGCACCACTTCCGGCAGCAATGAGAAATGAATCACCATGCCCATGATAACATCCTTCGAATTTTATGAATTTGTCCTTCCCTGTAAATCCTCGAGCTGCGCGTATCGCCGACATAGTAGCTTCAGTTCCTGAGTTAACCATTCGCACCTTCTCAATAGATGGCATCATCTCCGAAATCAGCTCAGCAATTTCAACTTCCAGCTGCCCTGGTGCTCCAAATGAAGTCGACGATTGAACGGCCTTGATAATTGACTCTTCTACTATCGGATGTGCATGACCCAGGATCATTGGACCCCATGAGTTGATCAGGTCGATATATTGATTGTCATCAACATCCGTCATGTAGGCTCCCTTTGCGGAAGCAATAAATAACGGATTTCCCCCAACGGATTTGAAAGCCCTAACCGGGGAGTTAACTCCGCCTGGTATAAGCTGCTTTGCTTTTTCAAAAAGAACGCTACTCTTTGCCTGTTTCATCTGATAAATTAAGTACTTTAAGTTCCCGATTTACAAATTGAACTATGGGTACAATTTGATTATCATTTGTGCCCTCACGGTATTTGTGTCCATAAAATAGAGTCAGAAAATCTTGCTCCTTATAAAAGCCATTTTGAAAGTACTTTCCATATCGATTCATCATTTGGCCTGACCACCAAACACTTTCAAAACCTAACATATGATAAATGGATGGCACTGTTCGATACTCCCTGATACACATTTGCTTCACCTCCTTGAAAAAATCAGATGTTCTGTCAAAATACTGAGAGCTTATAAGGTTTACCTTGAGTCTTTCAAGCTGGCGATAATCAAGCATAGAAAAGTCTAACCAATCTCCCAGTCCAATCAGTCTCACAGTGTCAGGAATAGATTCAATTGCCCCTACAAAATTATTTGCTAACAGGTTACTTCTAGTGGCAGCAAAAATATGGTCAAGAGAATCTGTGTCAAAGGTGAAGTTGAGCTCATAGTATTCCAATTTTGGAGTGCCATCCGCTTTTGTGATGAGGTTGCCACTAGCATCAAATTTTTGTCTTTCTCTTATTAGCCGACCATTTTCAAGAAGTCTCACCGCTTCCTTATCAGTAATATTTAATACACTTTCTTCCTGATCAGAAAATCTCGCCAAAACCTCGCGCGCACTTTTACTATCTATTGGCTGGAAATTAGTTACCACAAAACCCAGCTCTTTTATTGCCCTCTCAAATTCATTAGCCATTGTTTTTTCAGCTCGCTTGTCTTCATAATAGATCATTGATTCCGTCTTGGTCGCATTGGCGGCAACAAACTCCGCTGCTCTTCTAGCCATTGTTTTATAGCTCGGCTTCATTTGAAATGCGAAAGGATTGTTCTCAACAGTTCGACTATTCGAGGAAACCGGATTGATCATATTAATTTCATGAGTTTTGGAAAAGTCATTAACCAAACTGATTGGCTCAGGCAACAAAGGACCAATGATTAAATCTACCTTGCGCAACTCTTCATTCTGAAGGAGTGCCTCAGTTTGTAGAACGTCCCTTTTAGTATCATATGGAGAAAGTTCAAGTCGAATCCCGGACTCCTTCAATTTGGATGAAGCCATAACCATCCCCTGATACAAATCCATAACCAGCGTGTTCTTCATTGCCTGATCTGTGTTGCTCAGATCATCAAAAAGAAATGGTAAGAATACAGCAACAGAATATGCGCTCTTCCTGACATCATCCTGAACAAACGTACCAGAGGCAATGCGGAATTTGTCTTTTAGCTTATCAATATACTCCTCCTCCGCAGGTGATAAGTCAGTTGTCAGGGATCGGCCAACAGTTAATCTAGCCAACTCATTATCTTCTTTATATTCAATTTGAAGTTGCTGGATAAGCTGAAAAGGCAAGCTGCCCATCCATTGTCGATATAATGACTTTCTGGTAGCGTCTTCGCTCAATTCTTGGGCATGCTTTACTGCACGATCATAATCACCCCGAACAAATAAAACCTGACTCCTCCAAAAATGCACTTCTTCTGACTGTGAGAAATTTGGGTATTTTATGAGCAACTGCTTCCAGATGTCTAGACCTTTCTGGTTTTCCCCATTCTTATGATAGCTAAGCCCCAAATAGAAAGTAGCATAAGCTCCAAACATTGGGTCATTTGCCAAGTTACTGAACAAGTTGATACTTTCAGGATAATGTCCCTCATTGTACAATGATTTGGCTCCCAGGTACATCTGCTGGATGGATTGTGCACGCACAGAAAGTACAGAAATGAAAAGAAATAGGAAGGTCAAAATGCGCATGCTGCTGAGAATCGTTTCAAATGTGAAATTAGTTCATTTCAACTAGCATCGTCAAAATATACTATAGGGAACCTCTAATAATTAATTTTCTCACTTTGCCACTTTTGTTATATGAACACATTGCAACAGGATTTTAAGTGGCTTTCCTGTTTTAGTTTGTAATTATCTGTATATCAACACTATACATTTTTTCATCATTCCCAAT
>JAAEPI010000217.1 GCA_024232835.1 Cytophagales bacterium | reverse complement strand
TTTGATAAAATTTTATAGCACGGTGAATTTTAGTAACCTGAGCTCCCATTTGTATATAGAACTGCAAAAGGGCGAAGTGTACTACATATTTATGTTTATCAAGGCGGGTCATTAAAAGTTTCATCATTTTAAGTCCTTTGGTTCCCTTCATGAAATCGGTAATCATATCATTATCAACCATTCGTGGGGTTGGGGCAAGGGGAAAATCATCCGTTTCATCGTGTATTTTGGCTGGAATATGCAAATCAACCTCAAAAACATATCCGGTATCTCCGTTTATATCCAAGGCTGGTATATTGATATTTTCCGGATTGTCCACCCACTGAAAATCTCTTTGAGGAAGCTTCATTGAGAGGGCATTTCCATACAAATTATTAGAGTCAGTATAAAGGAGTTCCACATGCTCCTTATTAGCATCATAATCATCATCATCTGGAGAATTTCTATGAAGATAATGTTTGTTTACAAAGGAGCAACCCCCACGAATCCCTGACTCGAAGAATTCATACATGCTTTCATCCTGCAACAAATCAATCTTCGCATTTGTATATTTGAAAGCAGCAGCCCAGGTCAAACCAGGAATACCAACAAAGTTGACCGGGTCGAGTTTATCCTCTTCGAGAGTGAGTTTGCGAAAATGATTGAAAATATCAGCAAGCTGATATACATCCATGCGAAGATATGATAACATATAGTCACACAAAGTTTCACAATCAAATTCCTCCCAAGCTTTCTGTGCACGAGCATAATTGATTTCAGTGCAGGGTTCATTATTTAAGTCATCAAAGAA
>JAAEPI010000216.1 GCA_024232835.1 Cytophagales bacterium | reverse complement strand
TTTTACATGAATATTTCATTTTCGCGCCAACAAGGCAATTGTAACATCCCGTTAAGGACGTCACTAAAACTTTGCAGACAGATTTGTCAACTTGCGTCTGTAATTTCAAATCTTCCAAAGTTGTTTGAATCTCCAGTGCTGTGGTTTGTCCAAATTCGGCTTTGACGCTAGAATCTTCGTCAGGAAATAATGTAATTCCACTTGTAGTTAGGGGCAGTACTGCTTCTGAATTAGCGAAGACTGGCTCCAAGGCACCGTTTACGCATGTGCACGCCACAGACGAATCTGTCGAGCCTTGAAGATTGCATGAACAGACCTCTGAAGGGAAATGGCAATTGAAATTGGCAGCCGCTGCTTTGCTGGAACACTGGAAACTTCCCACTGTCCCAGGGACTGGTTGGCCTGGAGCTGCGGCTTGTACCAGCGCAGTTCTATTGCCATCTGTTAAAAATCGGCTTCCCAGAATTGGTGCAGGTGGTGTAGACACCGATACCAATGTCATCTGCAAATTTCCATACAAGGTATTCCAGTTAATAGGAATTCCATTCTTGAGGCTTAGATTTAGAGTCTCTGAATTATTTCTTTCCTCTATTTTTATCACAATGTCAACGCTATATTCCCATTCTGGACAAGAGAATATTTCGAAAATAGTATTACTAACTGCTTCAGCGTAGGTGCGAAAGAATGTACATCCATTTTCTAGTAAGAAACAACCACAAAGTACGCTTCCGCACGACTCCACACATCGCGTGTGTCCAGGACTGTCATTAACTTCGCTGGCGAATTCTTCGAGTACTGTGTCTGGCTGTATGATTGCGCATTTTGCATCATAACATGAGCCCACACCAGGGCACCGCTTGACCGCTTGATGACTCATGCGGTAGGACCGCGTGAAATATTCACTCTTCTTGTTGCACTTCAAAGAAATGTGACTGACTTCCACATGAATTGTTCCAAGTGGTTCTCCTGTTTGACTCCTAATCAACAGGCAGGTTTCTTGCCCTTGAGGAACCAGTACAAGACGAGTTGCTTGGTTAATGGTGCATTCCATTCCCTGTTTATTGACCATACACATCGACATTTCAGCAGTCAAAGTTGTCGCTAAACTGCACCCATTTGTTGTCCCAATACATACCAAACCAATTATTGCCACAAAATATGGCAACTTTGCTCTGTAAGATTTCCTTGTGTCGACCAATAGGTCAACTTTTTGTTGACTTACTTGATTTGGCTTTGCTGTGTGGATTCCACTAGTTGCTGTAGGTTCATCCTCCATAGTATCCTGCAGCATTGCAAAAACTGGCAGAACTGCTTGTCTGTACGTTTTGTTGCGCGCTCGCTTGCACACCTTCCAACAGCACCATCCAACCATACCCACACATGAGCAAAAGTGCTTAATTGTTGCGCTCAACATCCATAAAATAGTGCACGCCATGTACACTGTCACTGAAATAAAATAAAGACTGACAACCAGTACCATTACAGCAATGGTAGACGAGCAGTGCAGATTCTTCACGCGTTCTAGGCAAAAATAACATGTTATCATCTCACAGAATGGTTGTGATGGGCATTTTATGCCAACATTTTTCGCAATTTCACCATTTGTCCAAATGTTGACATCCACAACATGTTCCACCATGTTGATTTCCTTTGGAAACATAACAGTCAACTCTTCTGCTGGGAAACTGTATTTTATACAATATGGTTTGGAGCAGACCTCCACAAAACTAACACCCTTTTGAAGTCCTATTTGAACGCCTCCAAGTGTGCACTGAATTTCGCAATCTGCACACGTTGGAACAGGGGCAATTGATTGTTGAAATTGGTATACCTTCACTTGTACAGTACCAAATGCTTTTACTGGTATTGATCCAACTGCGTTGGTGTAATATGGTATTTCCACTGAGTCATAGTAACAAAATTTTGTCCCTGTACTGTGACACTTGTTGCTTGCACAGAATGTTGGTGTACCAGTCATTTTTCCATTAAGGTCACCCACACAATCGAAATGATCTCCTCTTGTATGTTCCATCCACTGTATGTCCAGTGATTTCACAAACACCTTTGTATTATTAAACAATTCAATTTGATGAAGTTTCATATATGTTGGGTCCTTTTTGCACTTTGGATCAGGTTGAAAGGAGCAGATACTAGTGACACGTCCCATAGACAAAATAGAACCCACTGTACCATAGGATTTCGGAATTGAACCTCTGTATTGAGTACATTGAAAAGCCCATTTGGGGCAGTGGCATTTTTCTTTGCACTGACCTTTTCCATTCAAGTGACCTTTGGGGCAGTCCACCATGTTCCAACAATAGCTTGAGTTCGTTTTGAACACGACGATTCCATTTCTTGTGCAGTTTCTTGAATGTATTGGTGTCAGCTGCATTTTCTTGCCATCCGGACATTTTGTAGTTAAACCCATTCCAATGAAGAACAAAAATATTGTCAAAACCATGACAAAATTGAATTTACCAACCTGTGGTGCCGATTTGACGTAATTGGCCACGGTAGTTTCCTTTTCTTCCTTGTCATGCAGTTCAAGGGGATATAGTAGGTTTATTGGCCTTCGATATTTTTTCTTGTTTGGAAGGGTTACCTCTGCTGAACGGACAGCGCCATCATGGCTAGATATCAACTTCGAGACACGGCCAAGTTTCCATGCTGCGCGTGGAACATTTTCTTCTTTCAATAATACTACAGAGCCCTCTTCAGGAGCATACTGACGAGCCACCCTTGGATTTGGGTGTGATTTCTGAAAACGTTCCCTCAAACTTTGCAGATAATCATTATTCCATAACTGCCAAAATTTGTCCAGGCACTGCTGAGTATTTCTCCAGAATTTCAGAAGTTTTTGCCTGGAGTCCAATTTTGGAATATATTCTGGGTCATCTCCATCTTCTTCTAACTGCGGAGCTCCCACTTGACCATGTGGAATCAAGAAATCAATGGGTCGAAGTATCTCTGGAGAGTCTATATCCTCAGAAATGTATGTAAGTGGTCTTGAATTGACCACTGCTTCAGCTTCACACAGGAACGTTTGAAGTTCGTCCATAGTCAACATTTTCCTTCCAATAGACTTTTTCAGTGTGCTTTTTGCAATTCCGACCATTCTCTCATAAACGCCACCCTGCCAGGGTGCATACTCTGTGATGAAGTGCCATTGAATTCCTTCATTAGCACAATATTGCTGGAATTCTGGTGAAATGGTGAATTTTGTTGAGATAGATTCAATGGTTCCTTGTGTCAGTGTGAATTGAGGAGCATTGTCAGAAATGATTTTGGTTGGTTGGCCCCTCCTGGATATAAAGCGACGAAGACAGTTCAGAAAAGTCACTGCAGACAAATCCATGGCAACTTCAAGATGAATGGCTCTTGTGGCCAGACATGTGAATAGGCATACCCACACCTTCACCTTGTCAGTTGGTGTTCTGATCCATAGGGGTCCAAAATAGTCCAATCCAGTGAACTGAAATGGCCTAGCTCTTTGAACACGTTCTTTGGGCAGCTGA
>JAAEPI010000215.1 GCA_024232835.1 Cytophagales bacterium | reverse complement strand
TGACATTGATTATTGACAAGTTCAGACCGGTATTTTTGTTTAGATAAAGATCTACATTAGTTATATCTGAAATTGGATTCGGGTATATCTTGCTGATTGAGAATGATCGATAGTTTGTCAAACATCACAGATGATCCGTACGCATCGGATTTATTGACCCTCGTTCAAAAAAATGGAGGTCCTTTTGAACTACTCAATGAATATGAACCAATTATAGGGACTGAAGAATACTATGGAGGTGAGGAAATCTACCCTAAAGGCCTTACCTCAGAACAATTAGACTCCTATTTGGAAACATTGACAGAAGAAGAAAAGGCGGAATTTATGTATCCATACACAGTAATTCGTGAGGATGGTGAAGGAGGATACAAAGCGGTGAGGTATTATTCAGAATACAAAGATTATATAGATCCGGTAATAGCCATTTTATATGAAGTTGCCAGACTTTCCGACAATGAATCATTTTCCAATTTTCTAAGACTGAAAGCGGAAGCCCTGACCACTGATGACTATTACGATGCGGATGTTGCCTGGATCGATATGGCAGATAGTAAGTTTGATATAGTATTCGGACCCTTTGAACAATATTCAGACAAAATAAAAGGAGTAAAAGCCAAATACGAAGCTTACATAGAAATTATCGACCAGGAAGCAAGCGCCGACCTTAAAAAATACACTGCATATCTAAAGAAAATGGAAGAAAATCTTCCAATACCAGATGAATACAAATCGGTAGTTGAAGGTCTTACTTCCAACTTTACGGTCGTTCGAGATATCATAAGAAAAGGCGAAGGGAGAATTGGTTATCAGGCTGTTGCCACAAATCTGCCGAATGATCCTGCAGTGCATAAATCGAAGGGGACTAAGAAAACCTTTTGGAAAAATATGTTTGAAGCTAGATTCAATGCCATTATCAAACCTGTGAGCAACATATTGATCGACGAATCTCAACTTCAGTATTTGTCTGACGATGGGTTTTTCAAATTTGTACTTATGCATGAAATCTGCCATGCGATTGGCCCTAGAGAAGTAAAGACTGGACCCAACAAAGGAATGTCCGCCAATGCATCCATTGGACCAAATTACAGCCCACTCGAAGAAGCTAAAGCTGACATTGTTGGATTGTATTCACTCGCTTATTTAATGGATCAAGGAGTTGAGGATCGAGGACGGGCTAAGGAATTCTATGTTTCTTTTTTAGGAAGTTTGTTTCGTTCCATTCGGTTTGGATTGGATGAAGCACATGGGAAGGCTGCTGCCATCTCCTTGAGTTATCTTCTGGAAAATGGAGGCATTCTTTACGACGAAGAAACAAAGAAGTGGTCAATTGATTTTGACAATTTTGAGGAGGGTGTGAAAAGTTTGGCCGCCGAAATGCTGGTGCTAGAAGGGGATGGAGATAATGAGGAAGTCCAGGCATTTTTCGATAAGTGGACTGTCGAAACACCCATGCTGGTAGAAGCCATTGCTCTTACAGAGGATATAGCTATCGACGTTCTCCCAATAAGAAAAATCATCTGGGAATAAGCACAAATTATTGTCTTTTGATTTGTTGGCCCAATTACTAAATCTTTGATGTATCCATTTGTATTAATTTTTCGTACTTATTTTTAGCCTGAAATTTCGGAGTAGATCATGATCAAACAATGAATCTGAGAAGCACAGCTTTTTGTATTGGACTAACACTGGGAAGTGTTCTTTATGCTCAAAATCAAACATCAAATTTGAGCGCAATAAGCATCGAAAAGGATAATGATTTTAATGGATTTGATCTTTTTGATCTAGATAATAAACAACTTTTTGTTTTAGCCGAACATTGGCACAATATCAAGAGTGTACCGAGAGCCTCAATGAAAGTGCTCAAATATTTACACAAAAACGGGAACGTAAGAATTTTAGCCATAGAGCAAGGCCGAAGTGCCGCACATTTGATAAATCAATACCTCGAATCGGAAGATACGATCCTATTGAGAAATATTACCCGGAATACCATGTTTTGGGGAAAAGAAAACTATGCATTCTTTCAAGATTTGCTTGAATTCAACAAGACACTACCTGAAAAAGAACGCATCATTGTTCAAAGTGTTGATATCGAATACAAAATGGAATCGGCCATTTTTGTAATAAACGACCTAATTAAGGGTAAACAAATCCCTTCTTCACTGGATCAAACCGTAGGGCAATTTAGGGAAATATTTGAGGAGACACGAGATCACAGAGAACAGTTCGATGGACTATCGGTTATGTTTTATTATGATAAAGAAATGGTGACACAACTGGTTCGGAATACTTTATATGATTTAGAAAATCAGCCTTCCGTCTATCTAGATCTTTTTGGCTCTGATTTTGTCCAATTTGCCACCATGATTCTAGATATGGATGATGGACTCATGTTCGATTATTCCAATCCGAATACCAATTATAAATTCCGAGACCGTCTGATCTATGGAAAATTTATTCAGCTATTAGAAACGTATCCCAACCAGAGTATCCTTTGTGTTATCGGAATGAGACATGCTACTGAGGGTTCCTCCATAGGCAAACTGAATACCATGGCATACTCGCCACTTCAAGGAAAAGTTATGAATATTCGGATCTCTGCGCTGTTCCATAAATCATTTATGACGAGTGATCTCCGAAGGATCAATTATACGTTCCCTGACCAACTCAAAACCAACCAAGCTACGTTGATCAAGCACGATCTGAATGACCCCAAATTCAAATTTAAAAAGTCATTTGACTATACCTTATTCATAAACGAAAGTGGGAACTTAACCCCTTTTGAAAATGTGTATAAGGAGGAGAATTGAGTTGCTTAGATACTGGTTAATGCAATTTCTAATCTTTCCTTGTTCGAATTATTTGGTAACTTCTACTTCCAAACCAAACCTCCTCACAATGAAGAATCTGAATTTTCTATTAATATCCTTGTGTCTTATAGCCTTTCAGCAATGTTGTACCTCCGAAAATCAAGGCAGCACCTACCTTGATTATTCGAATCGTGACGACCGATTAAGTGGCGGCATAAAGATGATTCCAATAAGCACTCCATCAGGAGAATTCAACGTTTGGACGAAACGTGTTGGAAATAACCCTACAATGAAAGTGCTTCTACTCCATGGTGGGCCCGGCGCTACTCACGAGTATTTTGAGTGCTTTGATTCATTCTTCCCTAATGCCGGTATTGAATATTATTACTATGATCAACTAGAATCAGCATTTAGCGATCAACCGTCAGATAGTAGCCTTTGGAGTGTAACCCATTATGTTGATGAAGTTGAACAAGTACGCAAAGCACTTGGACTGAACGAATCCAATTTTTATCTACTCGGACATTCCTGGGGAGGGATTTTAGGTATAGAGTATGCACTGAAATATCAGAAAAATCTAAAGGGGCTAATTATCTCCAATATGGTATCGTCTATTCCAGAATACCTCAAATATGCAAATGAAGTTTTAGGGCCTCAACTCGACCCTGAAGTCTTGGCTGAAATTCGAGAATTAGAAGCGAACGATGACTTTCTAAATCCCAGGTATAGCGAACTAGTATACACTCACTATTACCCGAAGCATGTCCTTCGAATGCCATTGGAAGACTGGCCGGATCCAGTAAATAAATCTCTTGCTAATATCAACTATGATTTCTACCTGACCATGCAAGGGCCAAGTGAATTTGGTGTGGTTGGTGACGCAAAATTGAAGAACTGGGATAGAAGTGTTGATTTGGTAAATATTTCAGTTCCCACATTAACCGTTGGTGGGGCTTTTGACACGATGGATCCAAACCATATGGAATGGATGTCTACTCAAGTGAAACAAGGGAAATATTTACACTGCCCTGCTGGAAGTCATTGGTCAATGTACGACGATCAGGAAACCTACTTCGATGGCCTGATCAAGTTTATAAAAGATGTAGACAAGGGAGATTTCTAACTATTCGCGAATCTAAAGAAGAAATTTGAAGATGTGAGCGGCTACTTTTCTCCCAATGTCATAGGAGAAATCAATGACGTCTATGTGAAAATTGCAAAATTAAAGGTGAAAAAATACCATGGCACAGCCATACGAATGAGGACGAGATGTTTTTCATTGTTGAGGGATGTCTCTTGTTTGAAATAAAGGGGAAGGAAGATTTCATTATGAATGAGGGAGACATATTTATTGTGGAAAAAGGCATTGAACATCGCGTTTCTTCAACTGAAGAATGTAAAATTCTGCTAATAGAAAACAAAACCACGGCTCACACGGGTGATGTCAAATCTGAAATCACCAAATCAGTTCAAGAACAGTTGGAGTAATCTCCTAGAATATTAACTAATCAGAAACCGCTCATCCTTTACTTCTTGGACTGTAATACCTGAGGTCTATTTTTAGCTCGTTTACAAAATCCAACCATGAAAAAAACAACATACCTCCTATTAATGGCAACCCTGGTTTATAGTTGTTCTCATGATCAGCAGAAAACTTATACAGCCGAAGAAGTTCTTGCAGAATCAGAAAAAGCTAATGCATTTTTTGAAAAAAGTTTTGATGAAGGCGTGGATCGATCGCCAATGTACCAAAGTTACCTTGGCATCAAGAAAGACTATGATAAATGGGACGATCTATCTGAAGACAAGAATGCGCTGGAACTAGAAATCACAAAATCTGAATTGCAATTCTTGATGGACTCGATCAACCCAAATGCTCTTGATCTTCAAGAACGAATCAGCTATCAACTCTTCAAGGAAGCATCAGAAAACACGATTGCAGATTATAAATGGAGACATCATAATTACCCTGTTAATCAAATGTTCGGCACACATACGCAAGTTGCGTCGTTTTTGATCAACATCCACAATGTGACCGACTCTAGTGATGCCGCAGCATATGTTTCTCGCTTGAATAGCGTGAACGTGCTATTTGATCAATTAATTGAAAATTTGACTATCAGGGAACAAAAAGGTATCATGCCTCCAAAGTTCGTTTTCCCTAGAACTATTGAAGCTTCTCAAAACATAGTAACTGGTGCTCCTTTCGATTATGGAGAATCTAGTGCCCTTCAGGCTGATTTCTACACAAAAGTAGATGCACTAGACTTATCGGATAAAACGAAATCGGATTTTAAAAATAGTGCAGACAAAGCCTTGATCAACGTAATAAAGCCTGCATATGAAAGTCTAATTGCATTTCTTCAGGGACAAGAATCAAGAGCCACAGATGAGGATGGTATTTGGAAATTACCAGAAGGTGACGACTACTATAATGTAGCTCTTAAACGGACGACTACTACAGATATGACAGCTGAAGAAATTCATGAAACTGGATTAAATGAAGTCGCTCGAATTCATAATGAAATGAGAGAAATCATGAAGCAGGTAAATTTTGAAGGCGATCTTTCCGCTTTTTTTACTTTTCTAAAAGAAGATGAGCAGTTCTATTACCCAAACACAGATGAGGGCAAAGAAGAATATCTGGATAGTGCTGTGGCTATCATTGACAATATGCAATCAAGATTAGATGAACTCTTTATTACCAAGCCAAAAGCAGAAATAATGGTAAAACGAGTTGAAGCATTTAGAGAAAAGTCCGCTGGAAAGGCTTTTTACCAATCGGCAGCTCCAGATGGTTCTAGGCCTGGAACGTACTATGCGAACTTGGCGAATACAGAAAATATGCCTAAATATGAAATGGAGGCGTTAGCCTATCATGAGGGAATCCCTGGTCATCATATGGACAGATCAATCGCACAAGAGCTGGAGAGCATTCCAAAATTCAGAAAGTATGGGGGTTATACAGCTTACGTTGAAGGATGGGGGTTATACAGCGAGTTTGTTCCGAAAGAAATGGGAATGTATTCAAACCCATACTCTGACTTTGGCAGGCTAGCCATGGAACTGTGGCGGGCATGTAGATTAGTAGTAGATACGGGTATTCATTTAAAGAAATGGACTCGAGAAGAGGGTATTGAATACTACATGAATAATACATCAAATAGTGATCGAGCATGTGAACGTATGGTCGAGCGACATATCATTATGGCTTCTCAAGCCACAGCTTATAAAATAGGAATGTTGAAGATTTTAGAATTACGAGAAGGAGCGAAGGAAAAGCTAGGTGATAATTTCGACATTCGGGAATTTCATGACGTGGTGCTCACAAGTGGTTCAGTGCCACTAAATATCCTCGAGAATTTAGTTAATGATTGGGTTGATGAAAAGAGTCTGTAATCAATCACTATTGTAATTCTAGGTTAAGAGTTTACTGAAAAAAGGCCATCCTGCCGGTAGCGGCATGGCCTTTTTCTATTTATCCGATTTCTCAAAACGAAATCCCAATAAAACTCTTAAATGCCAGCCCCATCAGTCCGGTGATGATCATTGTGATACCGAGTCCTTTCAGACCATTAGGTACATCTGAGTATTTTAATTTTTCTCGGATAGCAGCTAAAGCAATAATCGCTAAGAAAAAACCGGTACCAGATCCAAAACCGAATGCAGTTGCCTCCACAATCGAATAATCACGCTGAACCATAAACAGAGACGAACCTAATATGGCGCAATTCACGGCTATCAATGGCAGGAATATACCGAGCGAACCATAAAGCGCTGGAGAAACTTTCTCGATGATCATCTCAACCAATTGCACCATCGCCGCGATTACAGCAATAAAAATAATGAACTGCAAAAACGTAAGATCCACACTAGCAAAGTCATCTCCCATCCAGACCATTGCACCTTCTTTTAGCACATACTCCTGAATAAGCCAATTGAGAGGTACTGTAATCGTCAAAACGAAGATTACAGCAGCACCAAGACCAACAGCTGTTTTTACTTTTTTAGAAACGGCTAGAAATGAACACATGCCCAAGAAATAGGCAAAAACCATGTTATCTATAAATATTCCCCTTATGGCAATGTTAAATGCTTCCATAATATTAATACTCTACGTATCCGTTTCGTGTACGTTGTATCCAAATAATAATTCCTAAAATCACAAATGCTCCGACTGAGTCTACCATGATGCCATTAGTTTGCAACTTCATTCCAATCAATTCACCAATAGAACCGTAAACATCAAATTCGAGAGGTGTGCCTACAAAAACAGTCCCTCCGCCCAGTAGCTCTCTAAAGAAAGCAACCACCAAGATGATCCATGCATAACCAAAGCCACTTCCAAATCCATCAAGGATAGCATCATATGGTTTGTTACCCATTGCGTATGCTTCCAATCGACCCATCACGATACAGTTGGTGATGATTAGCCCAACATAAGCACCAAGCACCTTATACATGTCGTAACTGTATGCTTTTAGTACCTCACTCACGAGTGTTACCAATGTGGCAATAATCGCCAGCTGAACGATAATTCTAATTCTGTTAGGAATAGCATTTCGCATCAGCGATGTAATCAAATTTGAAAACACAATGACAAACACCACTGCGATCGCCATGATCATCGTTGGTTTAAATTGTACAGTCACGGCCAAGGCAGAACAAATTCCTAATACCTGAACGGTGATCGGATTGTCATCACTAAATGGATCCGATATCAAACGCTTTCTTCGTTTTGAAAAGAGTGGCTCAGCGGCTTCCTTGACCTTCTGCGCTACTACTTCTACTTCTGCTGTTTCTGTGCTCATAGTATATGCTTATAGCGCTTTTTTGTTTTTTTCAATAAATCCCGAGTAGCACTGCAAGTAATTCTCAATCATTTTATTTACGCCAACGGCTGTCTTTGTTGCTCCTGATAAACCATCAACCTCGTGAGGTCCTAAGTCAGCATTCCCCTCACCTTTGATCATGTTCACGGACACCAATTCATTACCCTCAAAAATAGTTTTGCCTGCATAACGACTCTTCACCATTTCTTCCGTAATCCTCGCTCCAAGACCCGGTGTTTCCTGCTTGTGATCAAATGCCACACCTTTAATTGTATTCAAATCTTTTTCCAATGCTACAAAACCAGAAACCCAGTCCCATAGCCCAGCTCCAAATACTGGTAATATATAGGCTTCCACCTCACCTGCTTCATTCACAAATTTGAATACAGGATAATTTCTGTCCACAGCAGCTAGTTTATGATTCTTTCCAATATCAATTTTTTCAGCCGTCATAACCGTATCAATAACCTCATTCCCATTGATATCAACAAGCATCGATTGAACACGCTCTTTGTAAAGATTCAGAACTTCCTCAGGAGTAGCCTCCGAATCCAGAGTCATTACGGCTCCCAAAATTTTCTTTTTTGTATCAAGCTCTACCTGCTTGTCTTGAAGCGGCTTGAGACCAACAGATGTCAATGACAGCATTCCTCCCAGAATGATGGTCATGCCTGCAGCAAATAAGATGACGTATAAATTAGACTGTCGCACGTTTTAATCTTCGTTTTTTATTTCCTTCAACAATATAAAAATCAATAAGTGGAGCAAAAACATTCATAAAGAGAATGGCCAGCATAATTCCTTCCGGATATGCTGGGTTAACCACTCGAATAAGTACTGTTAAGGCACCAATAAGAAAACCATAAATCCATTTTCCTCGCTCTGTTTGAGCAGCCGATACAGGATCAGTTGCCATAAATACAGCTCCAAACGCCAGTCCCCCAATTACAAGATGATAATGTGCAGGCATTTCTAAGAATGGGTTGCCACCAACTACATTGAATAATAGCCCCATGCCCATTGCACCAAGGAATACGCTCAAAATGATTTTCCAACTTCCTACTCCAGTAAAAATCAAAATTGCTGCTCCTATTAGACACATGAGAACAGATGTCTCTCCAATACTTCCAGGCATAATACCCATAAAATAATCCCAAAACTGGGGGGCAATTCTTTCAGTTACATTGACAGACGCATCTAATGTAGACTCTGCTCCATCAGATAGAATTGTTGCTCCGGAAAAGGCATCTACTGATGTTTTATCTCCTAGATATGTCCAAACCTTATCACCTGATATCTGTAAAGGATAGGCGAAATACAAAAATGCACGAGCCGTTAATGCGACGTTTAGGATATTCATTCCTGTTCCTCCAAATGCTTCTTTTGCAATCACTACAGCAAAAACAGTAGCCATGGCAATCTGCCAAAGAGGAATGGTTGGTGGTAACACAAGTGGAATCAACATACCTGTAACAAGAAATCCTTCCTCCACAGGTTTTTGTCTAATCACACAAAATATGAATTCAGTACCAAGACCAACTGCATAACTCACAACAAGCATAGGTACTACTCTAAGTGCTCCAACACCTAATTTCTCAAATAATGTGGCTGTCTCGCCAACTGCAAGAAAATGCTGATGTCCAACATTCCAAATACCAAACAACAAACAAGGAATCATTGCGATCACAACCGTGAACATTAAACGCTTTAAATCAACAGCATCCTTAACCTGAGTTCCATTCCTTGTTGTGACTCTATCGGGAGTAAAAAGAATTGTTCTGTGCCCTTCATAAAGCGTATGGAACTTCTCCCATTTAGCTCCCTTCTCGAAGTTTGGCTCTATTTTATCGAAAAAATTTTGTAAAAATTTCATTTAGAATCAGCTGTTTCTTATTAGGTCAATTCCTTCTCTCAACACTTCTTGTAGTTCATTCTTGGAGACATCAACGAACTCACAAAGTGCGATATCCTCTTCCACTACTTCATAGATTCCCAGAGCTTCCATTTCTTCAAAATCCTCAGCCATAATTGCTTTAAACAAATGCATTGGAAGAATGTCCATTGGGACAACTTTTTCAAAAGATCCTGTCATTACAAAGTTCCTATGTTCTCCATGTTGATTAGTATCTACTACAAGCTCCTTCTTTCTATTCAGGAATGAGAACATCCCCAATGTCCTGTGGAAACTTAACTTCTTAGCTGAAGGAAGTAACCACCCCATAAACTCCTCTTGATCTCCTTCAGGTATTACCGTCACTTGATGATGATAGTACCCCAGGTATCCCTCTGCTCCTACCGACTCTCCGGTCAATGCATTTCCTGAAATGATTCGATTATTCCCTGGTTCGACCATTTCTTCAATGATATTGCTAAGGCTAGTACCCTGCCATACTTTTATATAGGACGGTTCTTTTACCTGAGATCCTGTCACGGCAATGATTTGGGAAGAAGGATATTCACCTTCTATAAAAAGTTGTCCGATTTGTGCCACCCCGTAGGGTGAAACCGTCCAGATAAGATCACCCTTAGAAATGGGATCAATGTGATGTATTTGCACACCTACATTTCCTGCAGGATGTGGCCCTGCAAACTTATGCTCCAGAATATTTTGAGCTGGAAGTTGATCATCCCTTCCATTAGTGTTCAAGTGAACTTCCCCTTCTGTCAGTTTTTTCAAAACATCCATTCCAGATTTGAAGTAGTCCAAGCTATCTTTCAAAGTAAACGCTACATCCGGCGCAAGAGGGTGAGAATCAAACCCTGAAACAAATATTGATTTAGGCGTGTCGGATGGATCAGCAACAACGCCATAGGGTCGTTGGATAATTTGAGGCCAAACTCCATGTTTAGCCATATGAGCGATCGCCTCCTCTCGAGAGAGACTAGCAAGTTCGCTAGCCGAGTATTTCTGGAAGGATTCCGCTTCCATCTCCTTGTCGGCGAGAATTTTTAGTTCAAGAACCCTGCGGCGGGCGCCTCTCTTGATTTCAACAATCTCCCCACTAACAGGTGAGCAGAACATCACATCCGCCATCGTCTTCTCATACAGAAGGGGAGTACCGACTTTTACATTGTCTCCCTCATGAACCAATATTTTTGGTTGAATAATATGCGGAAAATCCGATGGCTTAATTGCGAAGGTTTCGGATTGCGAAATATCAGCGAGCTTCTTCTCAGGTTTTCCAACAAGGTTGATGTCGAATCCCTGCTTCAGTTTTACGGTTTTGGCCATTGGTGCTATCTAGACTTGGTCGTCAAAAAACGAGAGCAAATATATTCGGAAATTGATTTAATTGGGTGTCTTAGAAAAGAAAAAATCTATTGATCTTACTTACACTTTTAAAGTATTCAGGGTTCTATTAGTATGGTAAATACTGTATCAAAATTTAGGATTGAAAAAATGCATTCGCACAAGCGAGGAAGAGAAATGAATAAAGGACACAAGTATCTCGTTAGCGATATGGATTTTAATGGAGCTCAGGAGGAATTGTACGTCTTTCTTAGGGATACAATTGAAGAAAAGAAACTTTTTGATAACTGCTCAATCGAACTGGAGGGGGAATTTATTGAAAGCAGCGCGACAAGTCCTCACCATTTGGTTCAAGCCAGCGTTGTTTCCGTCAAATTAAATGATGATCTACCATTGGAGAATATGACCATTCATGAACGACTAATGGCGACTGGCCTCATCCATGAATTTAAGAAGTGCTTCAGGAAGGATAAAATACGTGCGCGAGAAATTTTGAAAGTTTTGGGGGTTTCTGAAGAATACGCTAAAGAAATACTTTTACGAAATTCATATATCCTACGGTTCGTTTGACCCAGAATTGTCGTTAGACTTTTTATTCTCACGGATAAATTACTTCAAAATCAGGCGCTTACCGCTCATTGGTTCGTCGGAATAACTTAGGTTATGCCTACTCACCAGTGCCTGGTTTTCTTGTACTTTAACCCTTTTTATCAAGCTTTGTAGTGCATGCACTTTAAAACTTGAAACAGTTATTTTATTCTTTTATAATGAATTTGATCCGTGTTTTGCGCCAGACTTATATAAGGAATATAACCTTTAAACACTCCCAGACTGAACTCACTTGTTTCTGGATATTCTCAAGCTATTAATTTCGGCAGGTGCCGAATCAAATTGAATCTTATTGAGGTAAAAAACTCTTCGTTTGCGGAGTTCATATGACTTGGAAAACTCCTTATTTTCTATGCGCCGAATTCCATATGAATAAAGATAGTTGTCGTACCAGCTTTCAATTCCATTTGTTTTTGAATTCCTACCACTAAGTTCATCACCACTATAAAGCAATTTGACTGGATTGTATGTCTTACCTTCTACCACTTTACCCTCCTCAACCACTTTTGACTTTATTAGATTATCATCCAAATACATTATCACCGCTCTATCGTCCTGAACATTCACAGCAACCGATTCTTCCAAATTAAAGGAGGTGATATCATTGGTTTTAAAACTATTGTCCCAAAGTAACTCGCCCCTGGAACCAAATGCCATCACTACGGCATGAGTGAATTTATAGCCCACAAATACCCTCTGACCAGGCATCCCGCTATATGGGTTTGAATTAAACCCTGATGGAGACGTTGAAAATCCAGAACTACTTCCTCCATATTTAGCTATGTAAGCCTCTGCTATCAGAATATTTACATCCCCCTTCTGAACAATATCATGAACATAAAGTCTGTAATCGAACTTCGGCATTTTGCCTTTTTCTTTCTTTTTGCCAATGCGCCTTTGGATTCGAGCCTCAACTCGCTCTCCACGATAAGCAAAGAAATTACTTAAATCGGCATAATTGTAATTCTTTAAAAATCGCTGCGTGCCATTAACGAACTTTGAAACATAAATCCCCCTTGTGAACAGAGAGGATTTCATCGAATACGTTCCCGCCATGTACTGAACTCCATTTCCTAAATTTGTCGTTTTCCCATCAACAAGATTGAAAATCTCTCCTGGGTTAATAATGCTTTCTTGAATTAATAGTCCGCTGAAGGTAAAACTTTTTATTCGATTCGTATACTTGCCATTTCTCATTCGCTCCTTTAAGACAATAGAGAAAGCATGATTATAATCATCCATAACCAAATCAAAAACTTTTTCATTTCTATTATAGAAGCCAGGCAAAACTATTGGCTTCCGACTTTCAATCTCATAAATCATTGCAATTGGACGGAAATTGTGGTTACCCACGAGCAAAATGCCTTTGTCCAAAGCTTCTAAATACTTCATTTCGACCTCAAACGGAAGAGTGAATTTTTGATTCATTGTTTGCTTCCCTTCCAGATCAATAACAACCAAATTATATTCCAGATACTTCCTCTCATTCTCGAAAAGAAGAAAGAAGAACCCAGCATTGTAATCATATCCGATTAGTTCATCTGAACTTGGAATTTTTTCTTCAACCGACCAATCTTGAACTAGATCTTTGTTGACTAGATGGAACTTCCATACGACTCCTCCCTTTTCGATTTCATTTGTGTTTTGGATTATCAATAGAGCCTCTTCATATCCTTTAACTACTTCAAATTCGTCATCCCAATCCTCAACTGGGATTTCAAGCCGTAACGGCTGTGAGATTATGTCACTTGTGTCCTTTTTTTCAAGCTTTCTGGCTATCCTTCTGTTAGCTCTTTCTGTTTTTTTCTGTGATCGATTTCTTTTTGATACTGCTACCGAATCAATCTCCTCTTGACCAAAGCAAGAGAATGATATCAAAACTAAACACAAGGCGATAAACTTCATACCCAACAAACAATCCATTTCAATTCCACCCTATTCACTATTTTTTTTAAAATGGTTCTTAGCATAAAAATACTAAAAACTCTACCAATAGTAGAAGTTGCATGACTGCTATAAATCGATAAAGTCAACTAAGTCACCTTGATTTTAGCTAGATTATTTTTTCGACCGTCTTGTTTCAGCATTTTATTTAGCATCTACTCAATTTCTCCATTGGTGCTTCAGAATTCATCTGCCTCTCATTTTCCACCGTTTCATTGCTTGTTCATCCACCCTGAGTGCAAATGGTTTTTTCTCAGCCATGATTTTCTACAGTTACCCAGTTTTCTTTCAATTGGGAGATTGCTCGTTCTAGTTCATCAGGCTTTTGAGTGCCAATTAGAAGCCGCTTATTATTAGCAAGAATTAGCTGAAGCCCATGCCTCCCTGCAACATTTAATGCCCGACCTGACCCGATTCTAAATCTGTAACCGTATCCACCATATTCCCAAAGCGGACGATATATTCTTATATTCATTGCTTGTATATCCTCTTTACCAAGAGTTCTTTCTGACTGAACAAAAGGTGCGTATCGATAGTAAATGGCTGAATTATCAATGGTTACATGTAGTCGCATCCTGACATGAAGAAGGATGACACCACTCATAATTACGACTGCAATTCCTCCTGAAACTAAACCGTTTAGCACCTCCTCTTGTGTGGCCAAAAGGATAATTCCAGGCACAATCGATAGCACCGCAATGGACAAAACTAGGTACCATGTTCTGGTACCTACAAATGATTGTTCTTCTTCAAATAATACATTCTCCTTCATAATTATTGATTTAAATTTCCAGATTTGATGACCAAAGCTACATCGTTACAAGCGCAAAGTACTACCATTAAATTACTTACCATAGCTGCCTTTCGCTCATTATCCAATTCTACAACCTCTTTGCTTCCTAATTCCTCAAAAGCCATTTCTACCGAGCTAACCGCACCATCTACAACCCTGCAGAATGCTGAAACAACTGTGATAACCTATTGTCATCTGACCTGTTAGTCATGGGCTTCATTATTGATGTTATTTTTATATAATATCAACTTGTGCCATGGTTCAAAATGTTGTCAAATCAAGATTTTTTTTCAACTTTGAGTATGAGTATTTTTAAAACCTGGACAGATTTTCACAATCGCCTGAATTTAATTTTCCATTCTATTGTAGCCGTGACCATGCTCCCTTTCGTTTGGCTTTTTTTGGAAATAGATGGGAATGGGAGAGAAGGAGTAATTGACGATACTTTTGTTGTTGTTTTGTTTTTATTGGTTTGTACAAGCCTTACAGGTACAGCTTTTATGTATAAAAAAAAGCAATTGGAAGAAGTCAAAAATAAACCGCATCTCCGTACAAAACTTGAAAGTTATCTACATGTACTTATTGTGAATTACGCGCTTTTAGAGGGTGCTGCATTATTTGCCACCCTAGCATTTTATCTAACAGCAAATTACATTTTTGTAGTTGCGTATATCTTTATCCTTTTTTTATTTTCCCTAAGCCGCCCCAATTTGGAAAGAGCTAGTCGGGAACTATTTCTTAGCAAGGATGAAAGGGAAATTCTCGCCAATAGGGAAGAAATAGTCAAATAATTAATAGAAAAAAATCAATCCAATCCGATCATAATAAATGGTCCCCAATAAATTGGATCCTTGAATTCGTTTCGAATTTCCTTTTTAGCATCAATGAATGATTGCCGCTTATTTCCTGTCTCAATCCACTTTCTGTAAAACTTCACCATTAGCTGTTGTGTGGCTTCATCAGAGACTTTGAATAAACTCATGATAATCGTTCTAGCTCCAGCAACTAAGAATGCACGTTGTAATCCATAAACCCCCTCGCCAGCTTCAATTTCACCAAGACCAGTCTCACACGCCGAAAGCACTACCAGATCGGTTTTATCCAGATTAAGATTCATGGCCTCATAGGCCGTAAGAATTCCATTGTCAGAATTATAATTAAATTTTGACTCGTTGAGAATGTCTCCAGCACCAACAAGCAATAAGCCTGTCTTTAATAATGGATTTTCGTACGCCGACCCCTCATTCAAATCATCCGATGCACTAGCCACCTTAGCATTTGCTTGAAAGAACCCATGTGTTGCCACATGAAAAACACGAGGATTGCTAATTTCTTTAATTGCCACCTCATCAGCCTTCAACTCGGTGTTGGAGTCAACTTTCCATCCCTTTCTAGAAAGTAACCCCTGCAATTCTTCGAGTTCATGTTTTGTTCCTGGTAAATCTGAAATTACCTCTGCAGTGCTACGAGTAATTCCCGAATCAGCAAGTGGAACACCTGCCTTGGTGGTGATATAGAATGTTGGATTGCCAAACATCATAGCATTGGCTTCTGTACTCGACTGAGAAGGGCTCTGTTGATCCAAATACAAATCCTTGGTATTACTAAGCAAAATGATATTAGAATTATCAATGACGTACCTTCCATCAGGAGTGGGTAGTGCTTCCAGATTAATTTGATTATAAACACCATCTGGTGACAGATAAACTGATGTTACAGCTCCTACTTCATCCACAATTGGTTTCCAGAATTGCTCGTAGGATATATCATCATCCAACTTGTATTTCATTCTGTTTCGGAAATTCTTTAGATACTTATGTTCAAGATCTTCTCCGTTTTTCAATAGAATCATTTTCGGCTCAGATCGCTTCCCCCCTTTTATATAAAGGACAGCATACATGATTGAGTCTGTGAAATCATGATAGAAATAACGGAAACGAACCATCTCGACAGCTACTTCATTTTCCTTAAGTGCATCTCGTACATTTTCCCAAGTGATTACTGCGTTATCCAGCCCTTGACCGAAATCTTCTGACCGAACACTCATTTCTTTTTCAAGTGAATTCAATTCATCTACCAATGCCGATGTGTTGATTCCGTTCTCAGCTAGTTGCTCAGAACCCATGGACAATGCAGCTGTTAGAAGCTCCTTTTTTGAAACCCATTCGTTATACATTTCGATGAGTTCCTCATCATTAGAGCTCATTATCCGCTGACGAATTTTTATAGATGAATTTAGTAAAAGTGCCTTTGTTAAAAGTGCATTATTAAACATCTCACCGATGTACTTCGAGTTTCTATTTTTACTGGTAATGAGCGTATTATAGAATTCATAATTCGGCTTGATTGTATTCCAGAATTTCGCCTTCTCTCGCTCACTCAAGGCTGGGAAATAGTCCTTGATAAACTTTTTATAATTCCTTAAAACCTCCTCCATTTGGTCTTGAGATCGTTTCCAATCCCCTTGCATATAATAGGTCTTGCTTAGCTTGGCTTGCACTTTTACATATTCTGGATGCTGATCACTAAACACCTTTTCGTATTGACGCAAAGCATTGTTGAAAAAACTCTCAGCTTGTGCATAATCCTTTTGTCGATAAAAGATTTCTCCTTTGAGGACACTTATTGTAGCTGCATTTACATTATTTCTCCGTCCAATTTTTTGAGCCCAAATTTTTTCAGCTTGCTCTAAATAAGATGTAGCAATGGAATAATTTCCTGCTGAAATATTAGCGACTGACATATTTTTTAATACTATGGCATAGGTTGGATTATTGCTACCCAAACTAGCTCCAATAATCCTCTCTGCTTCATTAAATTGCTTTTGTAATACGTCAATGTTCTCGCCATTATAGTATTTCACTAGCGCTAGCTGAGAAATAGATTTGCCAACATCTACATGATCCTTGCCAAATCGGTTTATTTGAATTTCAATCGAACGGTTCAATAGTTTTTCAGCTTTATCGTAATCTCCAATTGTGGTATAAACCTCAGCTAATGCAAGTAGTGATGGAACGATTTTAGTAGAGTTTTCTCCAAAAATAGAAACCGTAATATTGTTAGCTCTCTGAGCCATATTTTCTGCTTCTGAATAATCTCCTTTTACCAAGCGAAGTTTGGAGCTCAAAATCAAGGGTGAATTGAGATGCCGACTTTTTTCGCTAAACTGCCCTTGCTTCTCTCTAAGTGATTGTGTGAGTAGTTTATCGGCATCAGCATAGCGTCCAACACTGATATATAAACTTGCTGCGTCATCGATCGCGTCAAGTCCTGCCGACTCTAACGTTAAAGTTCCTTTCCTTTTTAATTTCTCAGATTTATATAAATTTCGATCAGCATCATCATACTCACCCATTACGGCTAGCAGCTTAGCCTCAGTAATCAAGACACCCGCCAGAATACTTTTCGATAGGTCTGTTTTAATATCTCCTAATATCTGAATAGACTGCTCAATGTTTCGAGTAGCATCATCGTATTCAGCCATTTTAATTTGCAAATTTCCGATCTTCTCTAGTTCTATAGCATAGGCTATGTCTTCAATTTTGTATTTTGCTCTTGCTGAAAGCAGTGCTTCTTCTAAAATTTTGTTCGCCTTTTTATAATCATCGGTTTGCTCGTAAAAAGCAGCCAAATGATTCATTATCGGGAGTCGATCTTCATGTTTTACATGAACTTCTTTTTCAACAATTCCATGAAAACTATCTATGTAAATGGTATTTGCTTCCTGTATTTTATCCGAATAATCAATGTAATAATTTGCCAATCGCGTCTTCGTAAGATGGTATTCTGGGGTATCATCCCCCAGTAATTCTGCCTGAATATTTAGAATCTGTAGCTCATACCCTTCAGTATTTTTGTGTTTCCCAGAGAGAAGTCCCGCTTCTCGTGCCCTCTTCAAAAGCTCAATTCTACTGTTGTGAACTTTCGGCACAGCTGGATTTGAAAGTAATGAGTTAATACCCTCTTCCAATTTCTTAATATCTTGATCAGCTAAATCAAAATCAAGAGACATTCTTTCACGAGCCAGACGATGGGTACTGTTCTTATCAAATTCTCGGATTGCACTTTTATACATGCCTTCTACTAGGTTGAACTTGCCTTTATTCTCATTTCGATAAAGAGCGCTCATTAGATTTTCTTGCATCAGCAATACCATCCAATGGGTAGTTTCATATTTCTTTCTGGCTTGATTGAATGCATCTTCATAGTCGCTAGCTTGAGCATCCATGCTCAGCCCATGCTTACTCATCATATCTACATCAAGAAAAGTATTCCAAGCGTATAGAATATTAGATTTTTTTAAATTCTCTTTGATCCAATTCTTGTTTTCATAAAACAAATTGGTAGCTTCATCTACGTCACCCATGTTTGCAAAGGCCTGTGCACGAACAGTAAGCAATGCAGCATAATCTTCCTTTCTTTGCTGCTGCTGTTTCTTTTTTCCATCGGTCAAGAATGCTCTTGATAGATAAAAGTCATGCTGAGTATTTACAACTTCTATCGCTGCGCTGTTGAATCCCTTTCCTACCAAAACCTGTGCTTTCATTACTTCCAATTCAGCTTTGATATCTTCGATCAGGTTGTTGCTATTCTTGAAAGCCGCTTCGGCACGAACTATTAGAGACTTAGCTTTTCGGAAATTACCATAAGAAATCATGATCTCGCCCGCTTCCATCATCATGAAACCGTGTTCTGCCGAAACAGTATCATTCACCTCGTAACTCATTTCCACAGCTCGATCAAGTGTAGGATTAACATCGTTGAGCTGCCCAAGTTCCAAATTAATTTTCGCCTCTTTCAGGAGCGAAATCGCCATATATGGATTCTTGTCACCCAATTTTTTATTGACGGTCTTTTGCATATGCTCTATGGCCTTTCTTGCCTTGGCATAATCACCAACTATATAGGCTTCATCCGCCTTATCCAAAGATTTGTCGTATTGTGCAAATGCGCCTGCTCCTGCAAACAGAAACGCAATCGTCAATAAAGACATAAGAGTAATTTGTATTGACTTCATATTGAGTTGAATTTTAACCTGACCAATAAAGTTATGAATTACGCTATTCTTTTCTGAGCATTCGTTCAAGAATTTCTATAGCGGCTTTGGAAATGACAGTACCAGGCCCAAAAATAAGTGCTACACCTTTTGAGAATAATTCGTTGTAGTCTTGCTCAGGGATTACCCCTCCTGCAACCACAATAATATCCTCGGCACCTGCCTGCTTTAATTCTTCGATTAGGTTTGGAATAAGGGTTTTATGCCCTCCGGCCAGACTTGATGCCCCTACAATGTGAACGTCATTCTCAATAGCCTGCTTGGCTACTTCCTGAGGTGTTTGAAAGAGAGGTCCTATATCTACATCAAATCCTAAATCCGCAAAAGCAGTCGAAATAACTTTTGCTCCTCGATCATGTCCGTCTTGCCCCATCTTGGCGACCAATATTCTCGGTCTTCGCCCGTCCAGCTCAGCGAATTGATCAGATAGCCCCTGAGCCCTGACAAAGTCTTTATCTCTTTTTATTTCCGATGAATACACGCCGCTAATTGATCGATTTACAGCCTGAAATCTACCAAAAACATTCTCCAATGCATCAGAAATTTCACCCAAAGTTGCTCTTTCTCTTGCCGCGCTAATTGCTAGTTTGAGGAGATTTCCTTCTCCAGATTCCGCTGATTCTTCAATCGCTTTCAACGTGGCAGCTACTTTTTCAGGATTTCTCGATCCCTTTATTTGATTTAGTCTTGCAATCTGAGCCAGCCTCACTTCCTTATTGTCAACTTCCCTAACCTCTAACTTTTCATCGCTTTCTACCTGGTATCTATTTACCCCAACAATTATTTCATTCCCACTATCAATCAATGCTTGTTTTTTAGCCGCCGCTTCCTCAATTTTTAGTTTGGGAAACCCTTCTTCTATCGCTTTGGCCATCCCCCCCATCTCTTCTACCTCCTGAATTATCTCCCACGCTTTCTGAGCAGTTTCCCAAGTAAGTTGCTCGACGAACTCTGAACCTCCCCAGGGATCTACCACCTGAGTAATGTTGGGCTTGTTCTGAAGAAATAACTGCGTGTTTCGAGCGACAGCTGCTGTAGCATCAGTCGGTAACGCAATGGCTTCATCGAGAGCATTCGTGTGCAAGGATTGCGTATGACCAAAAACTGCGGCCATAGCTTCAATACACGTTCTGGCTACATTGTTACATGGATCCTGGGCCGTCAAACTGTACCCAGAAGTTTGACAATGTGTCCGAAGGGCCAGGGATTTATCATTCTTAGGATTAAATTGTTTGATCAACTTGGACCATAACAACCGGCCCGCTCTCATCTTTGCAATTTCCTGAAAAAAATTCATTCCTATTCCCCAAAAGAATGAAACTCTTGGTGCAAGAACATCAATATCAATCCCAGCTCTAAGGCCGATTCGAATATATTCTAATCCATCAGCTAAAGTGAAAGCAAGTTCGATTTCAGCAGTAGCCCCCGCCTCATGCATATGATACCCGCTGATGCTTATGGTATTGAATTTTGGCATCTCTTTGGAGGAATATTTAAAAATATCGGCGATTAGCTTCATTGAAGGTTTCGGTGGATATATATATGTATTACGAACCATGAATTCCTTTAAAATATCATTTTGGATGGTTCCTGCTAATTGTTCCGGCAGGACTCCCTGCTCTTCAGCCGCTACAATATAAAAAGCCATAATTGGTATCACAGCTCCATTCATAGTCATGGATACAGACATTTTATCCAGAGGAATTTGGTCAAAAAGAATTTTCATATCCTCTACTGAATCGATTGCCACACCAGCCTTCCCAACATCACCAACTACGCGTGGATGATCACTGTCATAACCCCGGTGAGTCGCTAAGTCAAACGCAACGGATAGACCCTTTTGTCCAGCCTTAAGATTTCGTCTATAAAATGCGTTTGACTCCTCGGCAGTGGAGAAACCTGCATATTGGCGAATGGTCCATGGTCGCACAGCATACATGGTTGCGTAAGGACCTCTTAAGTAGGGTGGTATTCCTGCAGAAAATCCACTTTGTGGGAATTGTCTGAATTCAGCCTCAAAGGATTTCTCTGATTTGAAGCTTATACTTTTCCAATCTATATTCATGCCCCAAGTTTCTCCTGAAGTTTCGACCACACTCTCCGTATAATCTGATCAGTTAGTTTATCTATAAAAAAACTGCCAGTTGCTGCATTTTGAAAAGAACCAATCTTTGCTTCTTCGCGAATTAGATTGCCAATATTTCTGCAAATTCTCTTATCAAAATTCCTGGGATTAAAAGATAGGGAATTAGCGCCACCAATTATGGCCGCCAAGCCCGCTGTTGTACCAACAAATAGGTTGTCAAATTCATCCTCGGATCCTGTTGGCTCGCAATGAATCCAAATCTTGTTGGGACTTAGATTGATTCCTGTAACCTCAGCTATTCGACAAAATAAATATCTAGCAGCTCGAACTCTTGCCATCTCATGGAAAAAATCGTACCCTAACTCCATGTAAATAACCGGCTCAGTGGTTGGAGATTGAGCAAAATCAACCACCATCTCAGTAAGATTATCCAGTCCTGAAGATTGAGCATAAGCATCAGAATGCCACCCCATATTTTCCGCAAGCACAAACCCTTTAACGTTATTCGATTCTCTATAGGACATAATTTCAGAGTTCAATTCTCCAGCTACACAGAACGAAACTTCACAGTGTTCAAAAAGGACTTTATTCATAAGCACTTCAAAATCAGGCATCTGACTCATAGAAAACAGTACTCCATCACACCCTGCATTTAGTGCCTTAAGAGCCTGTTCATTTGCTTTCTTATAATCATCTACCTGCAGGTGATCATATAGCCTCCAATCATGTTTGTAGACATTTGAGAAAAACTGGTTCAAATAACCAACATCCTCGCGATCATTTTTATCGTAGTACGCTTGAAGAGGAATACCAAATTGAGTAGACCATTCTAATGAATCGCCAGGTAACTCTCCCTTAAGCTGTCGAGTTGCCACTTCAACCCATTCACTTTTACTTACATTCTTAAATCCGTTAAAATTTAAGCTAGAATTTTCCATAGGACAAAGATACAAATAACAAAACTTGCTCTTTTTTTCAAAGATGACGTTTTGTGATTTTTAAAGAATTTTCAACTTAAAAGTGCCTTAGATTAACAGAAAAAAGGATTTAAAAAAGTCAAACAAAAATCACGTTTTTTTTTCCGGTTTTTTAGAGCATTTTTGTTGTCCGCCTCCAGATAAAAGGAGACTAATCACCAATTGAAATACATTCTAAACCACCGCTGAAATGCATGCACAAACTTGGGAAAACTGCCTTGATTATATTAAAAAGGAAATTCCGTCCCAAAGTTTTAAAACATGGTTTGAGCCGATAAAACCTCTTACATTGAGCGGTAACGCTCTTACAATTCAGGTTCCAAGTCAGTTTTTCTATGAGTGGTTAGAAGAAAACTATGTCCAACTGCTCCGAACAGCTATTAAAGAACAAATTGGCGAAGAAGGTAGATTGGAATATTCCGTTGTAATGGATCAGAGCGACAAGAACAATGAATTGTCCACATCAGCATCAAGCTCTAAAGGAAACGGGATGTCTGATAAATATAAAAACCCTGAGTTTTATAATGAGCTCAATAGTCATACTAACTTAAACGTCAATTACTTATTCGAAAATTTTATTGAAGGGGATTGCAATAGGTTGGCTCGTTCTGCCGGATATGCTGTGGCCAAAAAACCAGGTACAACTTCCTTTAATCCACTGATGCTTTATGGGGGTGTTGGACTTGGAAAAACACATCTTGTTCAGGCTATTGGAAACGAGATAAAATCACAGCATTCTGATAAGAAAATCGTGTATGCAGCGTCTGAAAAATTTACTAACCAATTCATTGAAGCACTTAAGAATAATAACATTCAAGATTTCATTAGCTATTACCGAAATGTAGATGTGCTTATTCTTGATGACGTGCAATTCTTAAAGGAGAAAGAGAAAACGCAAGAGATTTTCTTTCACATTTTCAACCATCTACATCAATCTGGTAAGCAAATAATAATGACCTCTGACTGTGCACCGAAGGATCTTCAAGGATTACAGGAGAGATTGGTATCACGATTCAAATGGGGATTAACAGCTGATCTTACATCTCCGGATTTTGAAACCCGAATGGCCATTATTAAAAAGAAGCTTCAAGCTGATGGGGTTTCTATTCCAAATCAAGTTTTAGAATACATCGCTTATACTGTTGACACCAATATTCGAGAGCTTGAAGGAGTAATGGTATCGCTTATAGCCCATGCCTCTCTAGCCAATATGTCTATTGATCTGGAATTAGCCAAGAAGATTTTGAAACATATTGTTAGAGAAATAGATTCAGAAGTAGGTATCGACTACATTCAGAAGACGGTCTCAGATTATTTCAAAGTGGAGCAAGAAGATCTTAAAGCGAAGACACGTAAAAAAGAGATTGTCATTGCTCGGCAGGTTGCGATGTATTTTTCTAAGGACTACACCAACCATTCATTGAAATCAATTGGCTACCATTTCGGCGGGCGAGATCATAGTACGGTAATTCATGCTGTTCAATCCGTCAACGATATGCTGGATACTGATGCTAAATTTCGTTTTTCTGTTGACGAGCTTAAGAAAAAGCTTAAGATGCGAAACCCCGCTATCTAATAAAGCGATCATTAATTGCAGACATAATAAAATCCCCACTAAAGCGGGGATTTTTACGTCAAAAAAAGTGTGTTGAATTTTTAATACGTCACGGCTTGACTCATGAAAGCCTTGCATTTGTCCTTGGTACCAAGGTAAAGAATGCTGTATCCTTTCTTTACTGACTATTCACCTACGGTATCTGATTTCGTGAGCTTCATGCGGTCATCTGATTTACTAAATGAAAATTTTAACATTTTGTGATTGGTTAGAATATGATTTTTCTGATAGCAAACATAACTATTTATGTTGTCAAATGCTAATATTTCTAACGATTATTTATAAAATACAATTTATGGTATAATACCTGACCCATGGCAATATTTTAACCACATGGCATCAGAAGTAATATGGATAATAAACCTTACGTCCATCTTTCTTAACGCCATATATTCTCACTCTACCTTTAACTTGTTCCATCACTTCAACTAACTCTTCTGGCTTGTCAATTGGGATATTATTAATCTGGGTAATAATGAAGCCCTCAGGGATGTCCAATTGATCAAAAAAACCATTTCTCTCGAAACTGGTAACCTTCACTCCGCTTCGTATATCATATAGGTCTATTTCCACCTTACTTACCACTTCAAATGTTGCTTCCAAATCCTCAGAAGTATAAATGCTCTTTTTTAAAATTCCTGTACCCCCTTCACGATTAGTGAGTGTAATAGATTTGGAAAGTTCATTATTTTTACGTCTAACCACCAATTCTATTTCATCACCTGGATATTTATTCCCAATTATTTCTTCGATGGTAGCCTTACTCTCAATCATGGTACCATCAATCGACCTAATGATATCTCCCTTTTTTAATCCACTCTTACCAGCAGCTCCATCTTTTTGAACATGGGATACGAGTACTCCATTTAGGTCATCCAAATCCAACTTCTCGCTAATATCACTATCAATATCCAAGTATTCAGCTCCCAAATAAGCCTTTTGAATTTCACCGTATTTCGTAATATCACTGAAAACCTTCTTGACAATGTTCACGGGAACAGCAAAACCATATCCTGCATAGGAACCTGTTCTTGAAAGAATCGCCGTATTGATACCAATTAGTTGCCCACTTGCATTTACCAATGCCCCGCCACTATTCCCAGGATTAATTGCAGCATCAGTTTGTATGAATGACTCGATTGGGAATTTATCTCTCAGCAAATTGATGTTTCTCCCTTTGGCACTTACAATGCCAGCAGTGACAGTTGAAGTCAAATTGAAAGGGTTACCAACGGCTAATACCCATTCCCCCACATTCACTTCATCCGAATTTCCCAATTCAATAGCCACCAAGTTAACCTCATCAATTTTGATCACAGCCAAATCAGATGACGGATCACTTCCTATTAGTTTGGCTTCATAGGTTCGCTTACCGGAAATAACTCTAATCTTATCTGCGCCTTCCACTACATGATTGTTAGTGACAATGTATCCATCCTCTGACAAAATCACTCCTGAGCCGGCACTTGTCTGTGAAGATTTTTGCCCGTCAAAAAACCAATCCAACCAACTACCCGACCGATATTCATACTCACTGGTCGTCTGAATAAATACAACACTAGATGTACTCTTGGCAGATGCGAGAACAAAATCCTCAGTACCTTCAGGAAGAAAATTCACCTCTGTTGGGATAGACGAAACCGAACGAAAGGAATCGGTTGTTAGAGCTGCTTTGGTCAACTGAGCTTCTTCATTTTTAGATTTATCCAACCATTTAATAGCGACAATTGCTCCAACGAATGCCGAGGATGCACTCAACAAAATAATCAAAATACTCTTCTTCATAATTCTAATATTTCACCAAATTTACTTGAATACGCAACGTCTCTCCAACTAAAACGATTCCGGCGAACCGTTAAAAAATGCTAAAATAGAATCCATTTGATTGGTTATTTTTGCGAGCTGCATCAATCCGTGGGTAGGCTTTGGTGGAAAAATTAAGTCCGCCTTCTATTGAATCATCCGGAAATTGCAGATGAACTAATGATCTTATCTAAATGAAAAAAATAGCCATCCTAGGTTCCACAGGTTCTATTGGCACACAAACACTTGAGGTAATCAAGGCACATCCGGATAAATTTCAGGTAGAGGTAATGACCGCTGGAAACAATGCTGATTTACTCATTGAGCAGGCCCTTCAATTTAAGCCTAATTGTGTGGTAATTGGAAATGAGAGCCTGTATGATAAGGTTTTTGAAGCACTGGACGCTAAGGATATTAAAGTCTACGCCGGTGAGGAGGCATTGAGTCAGGTTGTGCAGATGGATTCTATAGATATGGTACTAACTGCTTTGGTTGGTTATGCTGGCTTACTACCAACAATTAAGGCTATTGAAGCAAAAAAGAATATTGCCCTAGCAAACAAGGAAACTATGGTAGTCGCTGGGGAGCTGGTAACACAGTTGGCTCAGGAAAACGATGTGAACATTTATCCTGTAGACTCGGAGCATTCTGCCATATTTCAATGTCTTATTGGTGAATTTCATAACCCTATCGAAAAACTAATACTAACAGCTTCTGGTGGCCCCTTTAAGGGAATGAGTAGAAAAGACCTTATTGAAGTCACGAGAGAACAAGCATTAAAACACCCTAATTGGGACATGGGAGCCAAGATCACCATCGATTCCGCGACAATGATGAACAAAGGCTTGGAAGTGATCGAAGCGAAATGGCTATTCGGTGTGGCACTAGATAAAATAGAAGTAGTCGTACATCCACAATCAATTATTCATAGCCTTGTACAATTTGAAGATAGCTCCATGAAAGCTCAAATGGGCCTCCCTGATATGCGCGTTCCAATCCAATTTGCGCTTAGCTATCCAGAAAGAATAAAGACAGACTTTCCAAGATTCAACTTCTCAGACAATCCAGCGCTGACATTTGAGCAACCTGACATGGAAACATTTCGTAACCTCTCCCTCGCCTATACTGCGATCGAATCGGGTGGAAATAAACCTTGCATTTTGAACGCCGCGAATGAAATTGCTGTTGATGCTTTTCTAAAAGACCAAATTGGATTTTTAGAGATTTCGGATGTCATCGAATCAAGCCTCGAAAAGGTAAGCTATATTCGCACTCCCGAATTGCAGGATTTTGTAGAAACGGACAAGGAAACAAGGATTAGAGCTTTAGAAGAAATTAAGTAAATGGAAACGATTATCATGGTTGCCCAGCTTTTGCTAGGGCTTTCAATTTTAGTAGGGGTGCATGAATGGGGTCACTTGATTGCTGCCAAAACTTTTGGAATGCGCGTGGAGAAATTTTATATCGGTTTTCCACCCAAGGTCTTTGGGAGAAAGTGGGGAGAAACTGAGTACTGCATTGGAGCAATCCCGTTGGGTGGTTTTGTTAAAATTTCTGGTATGATTGACGAATCTCTTGATACCAAGAATTTGTCTGAAGAACCCGAGGAATGGGAATTCAGAGCAAAGCCGGCATGGCAAAGATTAATCGTAATGCTAGGTGGAATTATTGTAAACATCATTCTCGGCATAATCGTTTTTGTTACCCTCACTTTCTTAAATGGGGATCAATTTATTGCAAAAGATCAACTAAATGAACACGGCATTGTTGCTTATGATCTTGGAAAAGAATTAGGTTTTCAAACTGGGGACAGAATAATTGACATTAAAGGAAACGACTTTGGAAGGTTTAGTGATATTCTCTCGGCCAATGTACTTGTGAGTTCTGAAGTGTATATAACTGTAAATAGAAACGGCGAAAAAATAAAAATTGATATTCCCAATAACTTTATCGAAAAACTAAGTGACAAAAGTACTCGAGGAAATGTTATAGGATTTAGATCTCCATACTATGTCAATATTCTCGGAGAAGGCGCAAAAAAAATTGGTCTGAAAAAAGGTGATAGAATTGCTGAGGTAAATGGCATTTCAGTTACATATTTTGACGAATTAGGACCTGTACTAGCGAAACTTAAAGATAGTGACGTGACCCTTAACGTTATCAGGGATGGTAATCCGATGAAATTTTCAACACATATTGATAGTACAGGCACAATCGGTTTTAATCCAGGCTTAGATGTGTTTGACAATCGAATAACTGAAAATTATGGATTTGGTGAGTCCATAGCAAAAGGGACAACTAGCGCTTTCAATTCATTATATATTAACGCAAAGGGCATTGGGAAGATGTTCTCAGGAGATGTGTCCCCAACCAAGTCACTTTCTGGTCCGATCCGTATTGCGACCATGTTTGGTACTGATTGGGATTGGACTCGCTTTTGGACACTTGTTGGTTTACTTTCTATGGTGTTGGCTTTTATGAATTTACTACCTATACCCGCCCTAGATGGTGGCCATGTGGTCTTCCTGAGTTGGGAAATAATTACCGGGAGAAAGCCGGGTGAGAAATTTCTAGAGAATGCTCAAAAAGTTGGAATGATCCTACTACTCGGTCTGATGGCCTTTGTGATATTCAACGATATTTTTCAGTTGAGTTTTGGGTGAATTGATTTGAAGATTAGGAAAGGTGTAATTTGTTTTTAATTTACACATCACCAAATCATCTCATTAATCAATCCTCCACTTCCTCCACCACTCCTTCCCGATAAATCTCAAACTCAACCCGACGGTTTACACGTTTGTCTGCTTCTGTTAATTCACTTAATATGATTGGCCGAGAGCTTCCAAACCCTTCCCAAATTACTCTGTCTGTTTGTATTCCTGCAAAATCTACAACATAACTATAAATACTCTTAGCTCGTTCTTTAGACAAGCGAAGGTTTACCTCATCACTCCCAAAAGAATCCGTATGGCCTGATATCCTAAGTTTGAAGGCCGCATTGTCATACAAAAAATTCACAATCTTATTGAGGTCAGCATACATTTCCTCTTTGAGATCAAACTTACCAACGTTAAATTCTATTGACTCAAACTTAACCTTACTAGCTAGTGGCTCAGTTACTTTATTGATCTCCAGTGGGCCATCCAGATAGAAAACTTCTTCCAATCTGAAAAAATCATCTCCCTGAATCACCAGAAGATAATTTCTGTTGTTAATCAAGTCAAAATTAAAACTGCCATCGGGTTTTAGAAATTTAGGTGCTACCTCCACCCCTTCATCCAAGTCGATTATCGAAACAATGCCTGTGAAGGGTTTTCCCGTCAACGAATCTGTTAGAGTTCCACTCACGGGGATGGTAGCCAGAGGTTGCGCCTCCATTGGGAGTGGGAACGAGTATAAATCAAGCTTATTTAAATCTCGATCAGTAGATCTAGAGTAAAAGAGCAAAACTGACTCGGAATCAATCGTGAAATAAAATTCACTACCCAGCCCATTGACTAGTGGGCCAATATTGTAAGGCTCTGCCCATTTCCCTCCTTCCTTATAAGATTTATAGATATCAAATTCTCCGAAATTATAGAGCTGGCCATTAGAACTAAAGTATAGGACATCAAACACCGGGTGATAAAAAGGACTCACATCATTGTTTCTGGTATTAATAACTGGGCCCATATTCTGCGATCGTGCCCAAGTGCTGTCCTCCTTTCTGTAGGTGAAATAAAGATCTGAAAGGCCAAAACCGCCCAATCTATCGGAAGCAAAATACAAGGTATCACCAGTATGAGAAAGCGCAGGGTGCGAGTCCCATGATACGCTATTAACCTCTGGACCCAAATTTATAGCGTCGCTCCATGTGCTATCAGGAAGTAGATTTGTAACAAAAAGATCGCAATCGCCAAAGCAATCTGAACAATCACACCTCGAAAAGAAAAGACTCTTTCCCTCTCGACTTAGGGTTGCCGACCCCTCATTGTCTCGTGTATTTAATCCGGTCAACTCTTTAGCCGGGCCCCATCCGAAATCATCTCTTCTTGAAATGAAAATATCCTCATTTTCCTTAGGGTCAAATGAGACTCCACTCGTGTTCCTTTTGGATGTGAAGATCAATACATCATTTAATATGTTTAACGATGGACCATAATCTGCCCTGGAACTGTTCACCGTAGCGCCCATGTTTAATAACACACCTCTTGGGGGACGAAGCGTATCTATTAATTTCCGATGCTCAGCCATCTCGTAGTAATAATCCAACGGAACATATTGCTGAGCCTCTTGCCTATTGAGTGAGTCGTAGTATAGTTCTACTTCTCGAATGTTGATCCCACGATGATGATGTCTTAGCACTAGCCTGTAAAGTGACTTAGCTTTTTCTCTGTCGCCAAACATCTCGGTCAACTTAGCTAATCGCCAAATCATTTTCGTGTCTTTATAAAAATTCTGTATGCCAAAACGACCGACATAGTCGTTAATCAAATTATAAACTGTTTCCCATTCTTCCGCTTCTTGTTTCTTAAGGATTTCTTTCATTTTTGCCTCATTGAAATAATCCGAATAATTGTTGATAAACTCGAAATCATAGATGTTGAGAGTAATCTGCTCAGTTACAGAATCGGTACGTATTCGCTTTGTAACAGTCCTTTTCTCCTGTGCTCCCAGAAGAAAAGACCAGAAAAGGCATGCCGAAAGAAGGGGATAACAAATAAAGGTCTTATTCATACAATCAAAGCTCGTGCACGCCTGGCAGCTGTAAAAAAATAAAGTTAATACTATTTAGCGAGCCAAATCTTCATTTGGCATAGGTATTGACCCTAGTCAAGAACAATTGTTATTATCTTAGAGAACAAAGAAATTCTGTCAATCTGACACCATGTCCATATCAAATTTCAAACCCCTGCTTGTACCGGAATACATCGATGAAGAGTCTGGTGAACTGATTCAATTTGTGAGTAGCAGTGACAAAACAGATTTGCCTGCTAAAGCTATACCAACTGAGTTGGCAGTTTTACCAATTAAGAATACGGTCTTATTCCCAGGAGTGGTATTGCCAATTACAGTGGGTCGTCAGAAGTCTATTGAACTGGTGAAAAAATCTTACCAAGGGAATAAAATAATCGGGGTGGTGGCTCAAGAGAATACTAACAAAGAAGAGCCAAACTTTGCCGATCTGTTCAAGGTAGGTACGGTCGCTAAAATCCTGAAAATGTTCGTTCTGCCTGATGGTAATACAACCATAATAATTCAAGGCAAAAATAGATTCAAGATTACTGAAGAAGTGTCTGAAGAACCACATCTCATGGCGAGATATGAGCTCCTTAAAGAGAAGAAGATTGCCAAGACCAAAGAGATGAAAGCGATTTTTGACTCATTAAAAGAATCAGCGAGTAAAATTTTGCGCCTTAATCCTGAGATTCCAGATGAAGCGCAGGTTGCTCTTGACAACATTGAAAATGAGACTTTCCTTACGCACTTTCTTTCATCAAATGTAAATGCTGAAGTTGCTGACAAGCAAAAGCTACTAGAATTCAACGACCTCAAAGAAAGAGCTAAAAAATTGCTTCAGCTTATGCTTGAGGACATTCAGCAACTAGAATTGAAACATGAAATTCAAAAGAAAGTGCACACCGATATTGACCAGCAGCAGCGCGATTATTTTCTGCGACAACAAATGCGGGTGCTACAAAACGAACTTGGCCAAGATGGCCCGGACCAAGAAGTAGAGGAGCTTCGAAAAAAGGGTGATGAAAAATCCTGGCCAAGCGAAATCAAAGAACATTTCGATAAAGAGCTTGATAAAATTCTACGGATGAACTCTGCAGCGGCTGAGTATCCAGTAGCCATGAATTACGCCGAGCTATTGGTAGACTTACCGTGGGCCGAGGTATCTGAGGATAATTACGATCTAAAGCGAGCACGTAAAATTCTAGATCAAGATCATTTTGGTTTGGAAAAAGTAAAGGATAGAATTCTTGAATACTTAGCAGTAAGGAAATTAAAAAACGATCTAAAAGGACCTATTCTCTGCCTGTATGGCCCTCCTGGGGTTGGCAAAACTTCCCTTGGTAAATCCATCGCCAGTGCTTTGAATAGGAAATATGTGAGAATGTCGTTGGGAGGCGTACATGATGAAGCAGAAATCCGAGGACACAGAAAAACATACATTGGTGCCATGCCCGGCAAAGTGATTCAAAACATCAAAAAAGGTGGAACGTCAAATCCTGTTTTCATCTTGGACGAAATTGATAAAGTAAATTCTGACTTTAGAGGAGACCCATCTTCCGCACTTCTTGAGGTACTTGATCCAGAGCAAAATTTTGGCTTTAAGGACAATTACCTTGAAGTGGATTATGATCTATCCAAAGTTCTTTTTATAGCTACTGCAAATTCTCTTGACACTATTCAACCTGCTCTTAGAGATAGAATGGAAATCATCGACATTTCAGGGTACACGCTTGAGGAAAAGGTGGAAATCGCGAAAAAACACCTGATTCCAAAGCAGCGAGAAGAGCATGGATTGAAAAAATCAAATATCTCATTCGATAAAACTGCGATTGCCAAATTGGTGAACGACTACACCCGAGAGTCTGGTGTAAGAGGTCTGGAACGTAAAGTTGCTTCTGTCATTCGGTCAACGGCCAAGTCTATCGTTATGGAAGAAAAGTATGAGAAAAAAATTACCCCTGAAGTCGTTCGTGATGTCCTTGGACCAGAAATATTTGATAAAGAACTTTATGAAGGAAATGAGATGCCGGGTGTGGTTACAGGTCTGGCATGGACATCTGCTGGAGGAGCCATTCTATTTATTGAGTCCAGTTTAAGCCGAGGTAAAGGCAAGTTGACTATCTCCGGACAGTTAGGGGACGTGATGAAGGAATCGGCAATGGCGGCCCTCTCCTATCTTCGATCAAATGCAGATAATTTAGGAATTGATTTTCGAATATTTGAAAATTACGATTTGCATATTCATGTGCCAGCAGGTGCTGTCCCAAAAGACGGCCCATCAGCGGGTATTACTCTGCTAGCATCATTAGCTTCTGTTTTTTCGCAACGAAAAATAAAAAATAAACTGGCCATGACTGGAGAAATAACACTTCGAGGAAAAGTGCTTCCCGTTGGAGGGATCAAAGAAAAAATCCTTGCTGCGAAGAGAGCAGGCATCAGGGAGATCATTATGTGTCAACAAAATCAGAAGGACATTGAAGAGATAAACGACAACTATTTGAAAGGTTTGAAGATTCATTTTGTTGAGCATGTACAAGAGGTACTCGATATTGCCCTCCTCAACCAAAAGGTAAAAGACCCCATGGAATTTATCCTTCCAGAAGAAAAGACCAATTGAAGAAATTCTTAATCATATTGTTCGTTAACCCAATCCTGCTAATTGGGCAATCTGGTGGTTCTACTAGTTTTCATGCTCTAAATCTGATTAACAATGCAAGAACCGCTGCGCTTGGAGGATACAATGTCTCCCTTGCAGATGGGGACTTGGCCATGATTTCACAAAACCCGGCCCTGCTAGATTCAGTCGGATCAGGAAGTATCGTATTCATGTACAATCCTTTTTTTGCAGATATCAATGCGCTTACCTTTCAGTATGCTACAGAATTCGGTTCACTTGGGTCGATTGGCTTTGGGCTCACGTCGGTTAATTATGGGGAGTTTGCTCAAACCGACGAAACTGGGGAAGAAAGTGGAACATTCAATGCACGAGATTATGTTTTCACCATTGGGAAGTCACACCGGTTAGGCCCATTTGTATTAGGTTCTAATATTAAATTCATTCACTCTGGAATTGCAGGATACACTGCGAGTGCAATAGCCCTGGATTTTGCTGGACTTTATCAACTTCCCAACTCTGATTTCAGCGCAGGGATGGTTATCAACAATCTTGGGATTGTTATTTCAGACTTCACCGAATCTAGTGCTGAGCTGCCACTTCAAGTAACCGCAGGTATCTCATTCAAACCTGAGGGTATGCCAATCAGATTTTCCCTTACGGGTCATAATTTTACAGATGCTGAAAACAAGTTTTTCGAGAAAGATGAGAATCCTAACTTTGCAGACAAGATACTGAAGCGTTTGAGTATTGGAGGGGAGTTGATGTTTAGTAGAAATGTACATTTCCTTTTTGGTTATGATCATAACAGAAAGCGTGAACTTACGTTGGAGCAAACAGCAGGAGGTGCAGGATTTTCGTATGGACTAATGATTCAAATGAAAAAATACCGATTCAGATTTTCGAGAGCTACCTACCATGCGGCAGGTGGAACAAGTTATATTTCACTTCAGTCCAATTTGAAGGACATTAAAAAGATATTTTAATGACAAATAATTATACACCCAAGGAGATAGTCGCTGAGCTCGACAAATATATAATCGGGCAGAACGATGCTAAACGCAATGTAGCTATTGCCCTAAGAAATCGCTGGAGACGAATGAATGTAAAGGAGGACATCCAAAAAGAAATTGTCCCAAATAACATCCTTCTTATTGGTTCTACTGGTGTTGGGAAAACAGAAATTGCCAGACGACTGGCCAATATCGCCGAAGCACCATTCACGAAAGTAGAAGCCTCCAAATTTACGGAAGTGGGCTATGTCGGGCGAGACGTAGAGAGTATGGTTCGTGACCTGGTGGAGCAAGGTGTGAACATGGTGAAAATAAAAAAGAAAGAAGGGGTAAAAGAGAAAGCTGAGGAAATGGTGGAATCGCAAATTCTTGATGCGCTAATTCCACCACTAAAAGGGAGTAAACACCCCTATGCAGTGAAGCTGGGAGGTGATGATGAACCAGAAGACGAAGTGGAATTGAATGAAAAAACTAGGGAACGGTTCCGAGAGAAAATCCGCAACGGAGAAATGGAAGAACGAAAAGTGGAGATCGACGTGAGCCAAACTGCTAGCAGCCCGTTGGGCATGATAGGAGGTACGGGCATAGACGAACCATCTATGATCAATCTACAAGAGATGATCGGCAACATGATGCCAAAGAAGACAAAAAAACGTAAAGTGACCATTGCTGAGGCTCGGAAGATTTTGCTAGAAGACGAAATGTCTAAGCTGATCGACATGGACGAAGTGAAGGACGAAGCGCTAAATCTTGCTGAAAACAACGGAATCATTTTTATTGATGAAATAGATAAGATCGCTGTAGGAGGTGGGGCTGGAAAGGGTCCCGATGTTAGCCGAGAAGGTGTCCAACGAGACTTACTCCCAATAGTAGAAGGCAGTGCCGTTTCAACCAAATATGGTGTGGTGAACACGGATCACATTCTTTTTGTGGCTGCTGGTGCTTTTCATGTGAGCAAGCCTTCCGATTTAATCCCTGAATTACAGGGTCGATTCCCAATTCGTGTCGAGTTGGAGAATCTTACAAAAGAAGACTTCCTTAGAATCCTCACCGAACCAAAAAATGCACTAACCAAACAGTACTCCGCGCTGGTTGCTGCCGAGGAAGTGGAGCTAAGTTTCCAAGATGAAGCTCTTGAAGAACTGGCGGAGATGGCCTTTCTGATCAACGAAGAAGTGGAAAACATCGGAGCACGCCGATTACATACGGTCATGAGCAAGCTACTTAACGAAATTCTCTTTGATATTCCCGATACTATTGGTCCAAATGCCAAGATCATTGTGGATAAAGAATTAGTGCAAGAGAAGCTTAGAGACTTGGTGAAGGATAAGGATTTGAGTCGATATATTTTGTAGATGTGAGAAAAGTCAACACCCTATTCATCTTCCTCAATTTCATTTCAATTCAAACTTTTGGTCAATCCAGATGGAATTTGGCTGTCACAGGGGGATTAGCAGGAAACATCAATTCTTTTACGGACGGATTTGGGGTTAATCTTGGAGCAGGAATTCAAAAACCTATTTGGAGAGATAAAATTAGAATTCATCCTAGCATAAATTATGGTCGGTTTTGGGGAGGATTTGGTGCTCATATTCCTGAAACTGGATTTAACTCTACTAGCTTGCGGTTTGATGTAGAAAGTGATCTTCTGAGAGTTGGATCACTTAGTCTTTTACTAGGGACGGGTCTTATGCTCAATAATACATTTGGTTGGGTAGAAACCGATCTCAATTCATTGGAACCTAGAAAATCAAAATTTTCCACGACCACTTTAGCATTTAATCTTTTTTTGGGGGGGGGCGAATTGCTCCTAGAAAAAAAGGGGAAACGACAACTGAATTTGTACTGCTAAATGTCACGTTCGATGAGTGGGAAGATGACACATTCAGTGAAGTAACATTTTTTCAAGTTAGGGAAATCATACCTCTCAATTTTAGTAAGAAAGACTAGTCCTTTCACTACCCAATCTCCACCTTAATCTTCTCACTCATCGGCTTGCTCACACAAAGCAGTCGGTAGCCTTCCTCTATTTACCAAATATTGATAAGTTAAATTCAGCTATCAAACAAATCCCGCTCCTTTTTTTGAAGAGAGCTTGGATAGAATTGAACAAAATGTAGTCTGGAATCATAGCCAGTAAGAAATTATTATGTATCTTATAAGTTTTGCTTTGTAGCAATTGTCACCATCTTTAGTGTAAGACCAGCAGCTTTCATCAGAAAGAAAAAACCTATAAACCCAGTTTAATAAATCGAACTGACCTGTATTAGTCATACCATCCAATTTATTTCATCCTACTTGTTCTCATTCAACCACTCATCCTAAATATTGTTAATTCAATAAGCCCATTCATGGATATTCATCCGCTCCGATATAATTTAGCCGCCTGATAAAACTAGCCATCATCAAAATGGGATTAATCTAATGAAATGGGCCTCTTCTTTAAGCACTTTGGAGTTCATCTTCATCGCCACTTTTGTGGCCTTCTACCTTTTTTATATTATCCGAGCGGTTCGAGTGGGAAAGAAATTGGGTAACCCCATAGCCAGCCTTCTTTTCAAGTTTATTCTTCGATCATTGGCATTTGGATTAATCATTGTATCTCTGCTCGGTCCGTCATTTGGTGAGACCACTAAGGAGATAAAAACAGTTGGTAAGGATTTTTTTATCTGCGTTGACCTATCCCAATCAATGAACGCATTTGATGTACAGCCTACACGTCTCGAAAAAGTAAAGTTTGAACTCAAGAATATTGTTGAAGCCTTCAATTCTGATCGAATTGGATTGATTATGTTTTCCAGCGAGGCATTCATGCAATGCCCATTAACCTATGACAACAATGCCTTGAATCTTTTTATTCAAACTCTTCACTCCGGACTTGTTCCCAATTCCGGGACTGATTTTAGTCCTCCACTAAAAATGGCTTTTGAGAAATTGAATCAGGAGGAATCCGCCGAAAGCCGTCAAAAATCTCAGATCATAATTCTTATCAGTGATGGTGAAGACTTTGGAGATACAACGGATGAAATGGCAGAGAAAATCGAGACGGCCGGAGTGAAGCTTTTCACCTTAGGCGTAGGCACAGAATCCGGCTCCAAAATCGAAACTAGTCGAGGCTTCAAACGAGACAATGACGGCAATGAGGTTTTGACAAAATTAAATTCGACCTCTCTTCGAGACCTGGCGGATCGGACGGATGGAGAGTATTTTGAAATTAATGAACAGAAAAACGACGTAGAACGTTTGATAAACGCCATCAATAATATTGAGGGCGAACTAAAGGATGCTAAGGAAGTAGATGCCAAGTCAAATAAGTACTTCTACTTTCTGATGAGCGCGATGGTTTTACTAATTTTGGATCTCCTTATAAACGTGAAAATATTTAAGATATGAAGGTGCTGATTCTTTCACTTCTCTTTTTGATTTCAACAGATCCGCGGGAAATCGCCAAGGTAAATTCAATTAAGAAAGATGCGGAAAAAGCATTTTTAAATTCTGATTATAAATTGGCGCTTGCCAATTATCAATTGTTAGATTCTATGGGAATCCAAGATGATGCGATTCAGTTGAATCTTGCTCACGCTCTTTATCAATTAAATGATACAGCTTCCGCAAAAACTAATTATCAATCCCTTCTTACTTCTTCTAATAAAAAAATAACCTCCATTGCCTATCAGCAATTAGGAGTGATGCAAAAGGATGTCAACAAACTTGAGGAAGCCCTCCAAACATTGAAGTACAGCATCAAAGCTGACCCTACCAATGAAGGTGCTCGGTATGACTATGAATTGGTAAAAAAGCTTCTGGAAGAACAAGAACAGCAGGAACAAGAAGATCAGGAGAAAGAAGACCAGGAAAACAAAGATCAAGAAAAACAAGAAAGCGATAAAGAAGAGGGCGAACAAGACGAAAATAAGGAAGAAGAGGAAGGTGAAAAGGATGAATCTGATGAGGAACAAGAAGGTGAGAAAGAGGAAGGTGAAAATGAAGATGGAGAAGAACAAGAAGCTGAAGAAGAACAAGAAGCTGAAGAAGAACCCACGCAAGAGGAAATGATGGAGCAGAAATTAGAAGAGATGGACATCAGCCCGGAAAAGGCAAAGATGATCTTGGAGGCCATGAGAAATAATGAGGTGCAATACTTGCAACAACAGAGACGAAAAGCCACCGAGCGACCCAAATCTGGGAAGCCGGATTGGTAATTCGATTTGCAATTTGTTCGATTTTAGATTGCCTCGATTTCGAGTTTTACTAATTTTGAATGTACCAACAAGATTTTGGAAGACATGAGTCAATTCCCCATTTAACTAGTCAACACCTAATTAATTAAATCATGAAAGAAGTATTTATCGTCAGTGCAGTCCGAACACCGATTGGTAGTTTTGGAGGTAGTCTTGCCGGATTTACAGCAGTGGAACTTGGTTCTAAAGCTATAAAAGGAGCATTGGAAAAGGCAGGAGTTGAAGCTTCTGTAGTTGAGGAGGTTTTGATGGGCAATGTAGTCTCGGCAAATCTCGGTCAGGCACCTGCACGTCAAACAGCAATTGGAGCTGGAATAGGTTATAATGTTCCTTGTACCACCGTAAACAAGGTTTGTGCTTCAGGTATGAAATCAACCATGTTAGGAGCACAATCCATAATGCTTGGTCAAAATGATATCGTGGTTACCGGTGGGATGGAAAGTATGAGCAACATTCCTTATTACATTCCGAAAGCAAGGTATGGTTATAAGTATGGAAATGGCGAATTGATTGATGGATTGGCCAAGGATGGGCTTTGGGAAGTGTATAACGATTTTGCAATGGGTAACTGCGCCGATCATACTGCCAAGGAAATGAACATTTCTAGGGAAGAGCAAGATGCGTATGCAATCAGTAGCTATGAACGCTCTGCTGCATCTACAGAAGGAGGTCTCTTCAAAGATGAGATCATCTCCGTAGAAATCCCTCAGCGAAAGGGAGATGCCATTGTGATGAGCGAAGATGAAGAATACAAAAATGTCAGGTTCGACAAAATTCCTACTCTAAGACCAGTCTTCAGCAAAGACGGAACAGTGACAGCAGCGAATGCATCCACCATTAATGACGGAGCATCTGCACTCGTTTTAGTGAGCAAAGAAAAAATGGAAGAATTGGGGCTTACTCCAATTGCCAAGATTAGAGGATTTGCGGATGCAGCACAAGAGCCGATTTGGTTTACTACAGCTCCATCGTTGGCAATTCCAAAAGCAATGGCCAATGCAGGAGTAGAAAAAAATGATGTGGATTACTTCGAAATTAATGAAGCTTTTTCAGCAGTAGCCATTGCTAACAATCGAGAGCTTGACCTAAATCCTGATCTAGTAAATGTGAACGGCGGAGCTGTGGCACTTGGCCATCCTCTAGGCGCATCAGGTGCAAGAATTATCACTACTCTAACTTCTGTCCTAGGTCAAAAAAATGGATCAATCGGTGTGGCTGGCATCTGCAATGGCGGTGGTGGAGCAAGTGCCATTGTTATCGAGAAGGTTTAGAACAATACACTATTTTTACAAAGCCCTTCGTTTCATCGTAGGGCTTTTTTATTATGCGAACCAAAACCAAACGTCTGCTCATTTTACTTGCGGTGCTCAAGAAAGCATTGCTTACGGCATTCCTTGCGGGGTGGTTCACTTCTGAAGCACAGTCTCCTATTATCACCTACTACGATTCTACCAACAACCTTGTAAAAGAAGAATATTTCATTCTAAATAACGACAGTTCTCAAGTAGATGGAGACTACAAGATGTTCAACCCAAGTGGACGTGTGGTTATAGAAGGAAAGTATGAAAAAGGAAAGCGAACAGGTCTTTTCACCAACTATTATGCGTCGGGAAAAATACAACGAGAAACGACTTACATCGATGGCCAACGTCAAGGGGTAACCAAAGTTTATGGTCAGGATGGCTCCTTAATTCAGGAGGCTGCATTTCTGAATGACACCCTCTCTGGAAACTTGAAACTCTATAGCCCTAAAGGTGAGTTAATTGGGGAAACTGAATTTCGACAAGGAAAGCCTGAAGGCCAGGTTATTGAATATTACCAGACTGGAGCAAAGAAGGAGGTCACCAACTATAAAGCAGGCAAGCCCAACGGCTTAATGCGACAGTTTTATGAAAACGGTAATTTGAAGTTGGAAGCAACTTATTACGATGGGTTACTTGATGGTACTTACATAACTTATTATCCTTCCGGGAAACTGGAAATGGAAGTGATGAATAAGCGGGGAGAACGAACTGGTTTCATTCGCTATCACCATGAAAATGGTCAATTAAAATCAGAGGGCAAATATGTGAATGGGCTTCTGGTTGGAGATTTGAAAGTATACTATGCTAGTTCTAAACTTCAGGCAGATTATCAATATGCAAATAGTAAAAAAATAGGCAAGAATATCGAATATTACGAATCTGGTCTTATTCAGAAAGAAGCCACTTATAGTCATGGTGGATTAAAAGCTTCCATCAAAGAATATTCTGAAGAAGGAAAACTCCGAGCCACCAAAGTCATAGTCAGTGGCCTACCTCATGGTGAATGGCAAATCTTCGACGAAAAAGAACGAGTCTCAGTTAGGGAGAATTATCAAAATGGAAAATTACATGGCAAGCGCTTTCTCTATACTTCAGGAAATCTGACTAAAGAAGAAAATTATCAGTTTGGGAAGAAATCAGGCGAGTGGCTAGAGTATTATGGCAAGGATAAAATCATGATCAAATCCAATTACAAACTGGACTTGCTTTCAGGACTGTTTACCAAGTTCTACAAAAATGGTCAAATAGAATACGCCGGGAATTACAATCGAAATCGTCGACATCTAGAGTGGGTCTTTTATGACAAGAAAGGCAAGGTCATTGAGTCTGTTATTTATCAACTGGGAATTGAACAAATTGAGTCGAATGACGATTGAATCGGATGATTAGAATGTAAATTTGCGCTCCTATTCCAAAATCCAAAAATTCGTCAATCGAAGCAATCTAAAATGGCTCAAGGCCTAACCTCCACCAACTTTCATTTCCCCAATCAACTCAGCAAGTACAAAGGCAAAGTGAGGGAAGTGTATGATTTCGGAGATCGGCTAGCTATGATCGCTACAGATAGAATTTCCGCATTCGATGTGGTTCTTCCAGAACCAATTCCGCACAAAGGACAAGTCCTGAATCAGGTTGCCGAAATTTTTCTCAAAGCTACCAATGACATTGTGCCCAATTGGTTCGAAACCAGTCCACACCCCAACGTGAGCATTGGCAAAAAATGTGATCCCTTCCCTATCGAGATGGTGATCCGTGGATACCTAACCGGACATGCATGGCGTGAATACAATGAAGGGAAAAGATTGATTTGCGGGAATGCTATGCCCGATGGAATGAGGGAGCATGATAAATTTCCAGAGCCAATAATCACACCTACGACCAAGGCACATCAGGGACATGACCAGGACATTTCCCGCGAAGAAATATTGGCTAAAAGCCTGATTGCTGAAAATCATCTTAACCTACTTGAAGAATATACGTTTGCCTTATTCGCAAGAGGAACAGAAATGGCAACAGAGCGAGGCTTGATATTGGTTGATACAAAATACGAATTTGGGTTGTATGACAACAAAATCTACTTAATTGATGAAGTGCACACACCAGACTCTTCTCGCTATTTTTATGGAGACACGTATTCAGAATTGCAATCCAAAGGTGAGCCTCAAAAGCAGCTATCAAAAGAGTTTGTGAGGGAATGGCTAATTAGCGAAGGATTTCAGGGTCAGGAGGGTCAGAATATTCCAGACATGTCAGAAGAACGCGTAGAGGCCATTTCGGAACGATATATTGAACTCTTTGAAAACATTACGGGTCAAAAATTTGTCAGAGACAATTACCACGATAAATTAGCGAATATTAAAACGAGCATAGAAAAAGCATTACAGGTATGAACCATTCAATAGATCATCACGAACAGTATTCTTATTTCAAAGTAAGCGAGGCTAAGCTCGACACAACCATCGCACCGGAGGTTAAGACGATCTTCATCGAAGCGCAAGCAAAAGGAGCAAAAAATCTAATCATTGATCTTACCGACGTGAAGTACGCCGACTCATCAGGGTTGAGTGCACTTTTAGTTGGAAATCGATCATTCAGCGAATCGGGATGTTTTGTGATTCACGGCGTGCAAGAGCACGTGGCAAAATTGATCAGCATAAGTATGCTCGACAAAGTATTGAATATCCTACCAAACAAGGAAGAGGCAGTGGATTTTGTCTTTATGAGTTCGCTAGAGAGCGGAGGAGACGGTGATGGAGAGTAGTGGAAGTCCTAATTCTTGGATCTAATTCGGCTGCATTTGCCTATGGGCGCCATCATACAGCACAGATTCTAAAGAACGACAACAAATTTTTCCTGATTGACTGTGGCGAAGGAACACAGATACAGATGCGACGCTATAAAGTGAAACTCTCTCGTATACACGCCATTTTCATATCTCATCTTCACGGTGATCATTATTTTGGATTGACTGGTTTGCTCAATACCATGCATCTTTTTGGCCGTGAAGCTAAACTTAGGCTAGTGGGTCCGCCAGGATTGAGAGATGTCGTGAGCTTGCAACTAAGTATGTCTCGAACCTCACTCTCCTATCCTATCGAGTTCACTGAATGGATTCCTGAGACCGAGCAGTTGGTATATGAAGATCAAAAGCTAACGGTCACGACAATCCCACTTGATCATCGCATAGATTGCAGTGGATATTTTTTCATAGAGAAACCCAAGCCTATTAGAATAAGCAGAGAGGCCATACCCGACCAATTATCACAAGCGGAAGCAATCCTGTTGAAAAAGGGTGAAGACGTACTAAATCTGGATGGCAGCTTGAAATTCAAGAATGAAGACGTGACCCTTCCACCAAATCCATCCTATAGCTATGCCTATTGCTCGGACACTAAGTACATGCCAGAGCTTGCGGAGAAAATAAAGAATACCAACCTGATCTACCACGAATCGTCCTTCACAGAGGAAATGGCTGAGCGAGCCACTAGCACCTTTCACTCCACGGCCAGGCAAGCTGCACAAGTGGCAAAGGACGCTAAAGCGAATGGATTATTACTCGGACATTTCTCCAGCAGATATAGCACGCTTGATGGATTTCTGACTGAAGCGCGAGAAATCTTCGAAGAAACCGAATTGGCGATTGAGGGTCAAACCTTTAAGGTGGTGTGAAGCTCTCTAGGAAGCAAAACCTTTTCATCCTATTGATGGCCATCTTCCTGACCAATGCATTGTTGGCGGAAATGATCGGTGTAAAGATTTTTTCTGGAGAAGAAACTCTTGGGGTAGCTCCAGCTCAGATTTCTCTTTTTAGCGATTGGATCTTGGATTTTAACCTCACAGCCGGAGTAATACTTTGGCCAGCCGTATTTATTACTACGGATATTATCAATGAATATTTTGGGAAGAAGGGCGTAAAACGAATCAGCTACATTACCGTCGGTTGTATTTCGTTTGCCTTCCTAGTCATCTACGTGATTACCTCACTCCCTCCCGCTACTTTCTGGTTGGATGTGAATGGTACTGATGCAGAGGGAAATATCTTCAACATAGACTTTGCCTTCAACAAAATCTTCCGTCAGGGACTGGGAATAATTGTGGGTTCGTTGGTCGCATTCTTAATTGGACAATTGTTGGATGTGATGATTTTTCGAAAACTCAAAAAAATCACCGGCGAAAAGAAAGTGTGGTTGAGAGCTACAGGCTCTACGCTCGTTTCTCAGTTAGTGGACAGCTTCGTGGTGTTGTTTATTGCTTTTTACTTCCTAGCCCCCGAGGGTAGTCGTTGGTCAGTGGCACAGGTTACGTCAGTAGGTATCATCAATTATATCTACAAATTTGCTATCGCGATCTTACTCACGCCACTTATTTATCTGGCACATTACTTCATTGATCGCTATCTGGGTGAAGAAGCTGAAAAGGTGAAGGCAGAGGCAATGGATTAATCGATTAGTAACAATTGTTACTAACTTCCATTTTGTATTTTACATTTTTACATCAAAAAAATATGTCACTATTCACTATGCTTTTCGGTCCCAAAACTGATTACAAAAAACTTTACCAAAATGGGGGTGATCTTGGAAAGATGGGAAATTTCATTAGAGATCAAATATCGAGAAACCCATTTAATAAAGAATTGTTCGAACAATATTGGCTGAACAGAGGTGACTTAACCCTAAGTCATGGTCGATTCTTAGATATTGTGAGATCAGCTATTCATGAAGGTACAGTAACTAGAAGTTCGAATATTACATTATCAAATGGAAATTCTGGATCAGCTCAATAAATAAGTTTCTACAATACGCAATATAGTTTAAGGCTTGGCACTGCTACCTTATATTTTGATTCAAATGGTTTTCCAGTTGGGTTTGTAGATGCTTACGATTTTAATTCATTGCCTTGAGGTGAATAAAAGGTTGTTACAAATTGGCTCATCATTATTTCTTTAATTGACTTGATTCATT
>JAAEPI010000214.1 GCA_024232835.1 Cytophagales bacterium | reverse complement strand
TGATCAATTCCTCAAACGGAGTAATAAGAATTACTAAGTCATAAAGAGAAAGCCTCATCTTGCGATGAGGCTTTCTCTTTTATCGAATACTTTGTTTTGCTTTTTTCAGCAGACCCGAATTATCCAATAGCGATTCTCTTAAAGCCAGCAACAGTCAAGCCCTTATTGACACTATCCAAATATTGTGAGATAGACATAGAATTGTCCTTCACAAACTTCTGACTTAACAATGTATTCTCAGTAAAGAATTTATTCAGTTTGCCTGTTGCGATTTTTTCAATAATCGCTTCGGGCTTACCTTCTTGACGAGCTTGGTCTTTTCCAATTTCAATCTCCTTCTCCACAATGGTTGGATCAACTCCATCTTTATCTACCGCAATAGGATTCATGGCAGCAATTTGCATAGCCACGTCCTTACCAGCATCGGCGACATCCGAACCATTAGCATTCTTTAATGTTACCAATACACCTAGCTTTTTATTTGAATGCGTATAAGGGACTACCGCCTCTCCAGACACTAATTCAAATGCGCTGATAACCAGTTTCTCCCCAATCTTTCCCGTCATTTCTATTATTTTCTCACTAATGGTCAATCCATCCAATGAAAGACCCATCAACTTCTCAATGCTCGTTGGCTTTTCAGAAAATGCAATATCCGTAATCACGTTACCAAGCGCCACAAATTCGTCATTCTTTGCAACAAAATCAGTCTCACATGTGAATGCAACAATCACCCCCTCAGTTTTGTCTTCGTTTGTTTTAGAATAAACGATTCCCTCTGAAGTTTCACGATCAGCTCTTGAAGCCGATACTTTTTGTCCCTTTTTACGCAAGTTCTCTATTGCCTTATCAAAATCACCATTTGCTTCAGTCAAAGCTTTCTTACAATCCATCATGCCTGCACCGGTCATCTGTCGGAGTTTGTTTACATCTTGTGCTGTAATAGCCATTGTATATATTGTTTATCAAGTTTTAAAACAAAAATTGATCCCGAGAAATATCAGGATCAATTTTCACTAATAATATTTTTTATCCTTTTTATTCCGCTGCAGCAGGTGCTGGAGTCTCCTCCTTTTTCTTTTCCTCCTCTTTCTTCTTTGCCTCCTCTTCTTTTTTAGCTTGCTCTTCTTTGTCTTGCTTTCGCTCAGACAGCCCTTCTTCGATTACAGCTGCAATGTGCATTACTAACAATTGGATCGACTTGAAAGAATCATCATTTGCAGGAATCGGATAGTCGGCCTGATTAGGATCAGAGTTCGTATCTACCAACGCAAAAACTGGAATATTAAGTTTCTGTGCTTCAGCAACAGCAATATGTTCTCTCTTGACATCAATAATGAAAAGTGCTGCTGGAAGTCTGTTCAAATCAGAAATTCCTCCGAGTATTCTCTCAAGTTTAGCCTTTTCACGAGTAATCATCAATCGCTCACGCTTCGCGAGGTTCAAATAAGATTCATCCTTCATCAACTTGTCAATAGAAGAAAGTTTTTTCAATGACTTTCTAATAGTAGCGAAATTAGTAAGCATCCCTCCCAACCATCTTTCAGTCACGAAAGGCATGTTCAGTCGTTTTGCTTCTCCTTCTACAATTTCTTTCGCTTGCTTTTTGGTAGCCACAAACATCACTTTCCGTCCAGAACGGACAACAGCCTTCATAGCTGCACTTGCATCCTCAATACATTTCAAGGTCTTGTGCAGGTCAATGATGTGGATTCCATTCTTTTCCATGAAAATGAATGGTGCCATTTGAGGATCCCATTTTCTAGTCAGGTGACCAAAATGTACTCCAGCATCCAATAATTCTTTATGTGTCAAATTCTTCATCAATCTTAGCGTTTACTGAACTGGAATTTCTTTCTTGCCTTTCTTCTACCTGGCTTCTTACGCTCCACCATTCGTGGATCTCGCGTCATAAATCCTTCTGCCCTCAAAGCCGGCTTATGCTCTGGGTCAATCTCCACCAATGCTCTGGAAATCGCCAATCGCACAGCTTCAGCTTGTCCGGTTAGCCCTCCACCAAATACATTGACGGCTACATCATAATTTCCATCTTGTTCCACTTTTACAAATGGCTGCTTTACGATCGTTTGCAGAATTTCAGAAGGGAAGTAGCTTGACAATTCCCGCTTATTCACTACGACCTTGCCTTTGCCCGGCTGCATGTAAATTCTTGCAACGGATGTTTTTCTACGACCAATGGTGCTTGTTATGTCCATTCAGGTTTAAATTTTTACTTCTTTTGGTTTTTGAGCCTCATGAGGATGCTCAGCACCTTCATATACATGTAGACTTTTAAATAATTGTCTGCCAAGACTATTCTTAGGCAACATCCCTCGAACTGCTTTTTCGATAAGAATAGTTGACGATTTGCGCTCCTTTACCTGAGTCGGTGTTTCTTCTCTCTGTCCACCAGGAAAACCTGTGTGACGTATGTACAGTTTCTTAGTCCACTTCTGGCCTGTCAATCGCACCTTGTCGGTATTGATAACAATTACATTATCCCCACAATCCACGTGCGGAGTGAAGCTTGGTTTGTGCTTCCCACGGATCATTTTAGCCACTTCACTAGCCAATCTTCCGAGCACTTGAGAATCAGCGTCAACCACGATCCACCCTTTATCGACGGTCGCTTTATTTGCTGATGCGGTCTTGTAACTTAAAGTATCCAATTTTTTACGTTTTTACGTACAGTATTACTACCCTCCTTGAAAAGGGACACAAAAGTAGATTTATTTATTTGTAAAAGCAAAGACGAAAGCGATATCTACTTGAATTTTCGGAGTTGTTTTACCAAAACATCAAAATCCTTAGGATATGGTGCCTCTACAGTCATTGTTACTTCCGTTTCAGGATGAATAAAGGTAATAGAAGCTGCATGAAGAGCCATCCTCCGAATCATTGGGTTTTCTTCCTCGAATTTCTTCAAATTAAAATTCCGTTTTAGCATTGACAGATAGGTGACTTGTCCTCCATACAATCCATCAGAAACAATCGGAGCACCATGATGAGCAAGATGAGCTCTGATCTGATGCATTCGACCCGAGAAAGGGTAACACTTTAACAATGTGTGTTTCTTAAATGCCTCCAAAGTCTGAATGAGTGTAAGTGATCCCTTCCCATCCCTTTCTACTTTGGTTTTGCTTCCTGAAGAATTGAGTGGTTCGTCGGCTTCAAAATCGTGGAAAGAATGCACTCCATCAACTACGGCGTGATATATTTTCTTCACCTCCCTTTTCTCCAATTTCGTTGCAAAGTACTTGTAGGCCTCCGCATGGTTGGCAATAACCAAGACACCTGAAGTTTCCTTGTCCAATCGATGGCCTGGTGTGGCCTCTGGATTTTGTTCTCTAGCAAGTTTCAAAATATCAACATCGTTAACTCGATCATCAAGGGTAGAAATGCCAGCAGGCTTATTGATTATTGTAAAGAATTCATCACAATAAAGAATCAAATCTCTCCAAATGGGTTTTTTTAGCTTTCGTTGTTCAGTACTCATCATGTTCTACAAATTCAGTTGGATTGCCTTTGATTAATCGAAAACTAAAGGTTGACCCTTTATTTACTTTACTGACCACATGGACTTGCGAGGCATGTCCTTCTAGTATATGCTTTACGATTGCTAGTCCTAGCCCTGTTCCTCCCTTTGATCTACTCTTATCTACTCGATAAAACCGCTCAAATATTCTACTTAAATCTTCCTCCTCTATTCCAATACCACGGTCTATGACAGCACATTGAACATCGCTCACAGTTTCCACAAATCTTAAGAAGATATCGCTTTCATCCTTAGTGTACTTGATGGCATTAGAAACTAAATTATTGAGAACTTGATAAACTCGCCGATAATCAGCCTGAACTGCAACTTTTTCATCCTCCTCATTTTCTAGCAAAATACGTAGGCCCTTTTTTTCGGCTTTTGGCTCCATCTGCTCAATAACTTTTAGACTAAGGGCAATGATATCAAAACTCTCAAAGTGCATTTTTATCTCCCCGGTCTCTATCTGCGAAATGGTCAGAAGATCCTCAACAAGCATATCTAGTCCATCCAGACTTCTAGCCGCATTTTTCAAAAATTTATCACGAACTTCCTTATCCTTCACAGCACCGTCCATTAGGGTATGCACGAAACCTTGAGCCGCAAACAGTGGTGTTTTTAACTCATGTGATATATCTGCAACAAACTCTCGCCTAAATTTAGCTCGTTCCTTAAGTCTGTTTATCTCTTCCTGCTTCCGAGATCCATAGCTGTGAAGCTCTTTATTGATCCGAAGCAGAGGATTCAATTGCGAGTCAATTGAGAGATTAGAACCGTCGTAATCATCACCCTCCATTTTATCAAACATTTCATAGATGGCCTTGATGTGACGAAAAAACAGAAATTCTAGCAGTAGACCTATCACAACAAAACTAAGGATGAATTCAATTAGAGAAATAATAATCAGTTGCTCGTTACTAATCGACCAGCCAATCCCAATAGTAATTACAGTAAACAGAGTCAAAGACAGGCTGCTCACGAAAGCAAGAATCCAGGCATTCATGTACTTGGGTCAAATTTGTATCCCACCCCTTTCACAGTGTGGATATAGCCCTCTCCGATTTTTTCTCTCACTTTTCTGACGTGCACATCCACCGTGCGATTAAGAACATAAACGTCCGTTCCCCAAACACTACGAATAAGTGATTCTCTATTGAAAACTCTCCCCTGTCGCTGAGCCATGTAATGGAGCAACTCAAATTCTTTTTTAGGGAGATTCAGACTTTTATCATTGATAGTCACAGTGTACCCAGATGCATCTATAATTAAATCTCCAGTCTGAAGGAGATCAGTTTCTTTTGTTTCAGTTTTACTTCTTCTGAAGAATGCATTGATTCGACTGATGAGTGCGCGTGGTTTTATTGGCTTGGTAATGTAATCATCAGCTCCAGAATCAAATGCCGCTATCTCAGAATACTCCTCAGAACGTGCGGTTAAAAAAATCACAAAAACATTCACCAATTCCGGTATAGCTCGAATTTGTCGACAAGTTTCAACCCCATCTTGATTTGGCATCATAATATCCATTAGAATTAATTGAGGATTAAACTCTTTGGCAATCTCTACTCCAATGATCCCATCGGAAGCTACCTTGACATCAAATCCCTCGTTGGATAGGTTATATTTTAAGAGTTCACGAATATCGGCTTGATCATCAACTACCAATATTCTTTGTTCGGTTCTCGACATTTATAATCGGATTTTAATTTGCACAAAAATACTTCACAATCCCCTTCAATCCCACCAGTGGGTTTTACCTGCCTGTATGGCTCGAATTTGTCGACAAGTTTCAACCCTATCTTGATTTGGCATCATAATATCCATTAGAATCAATTGAGGATTAACGGCTACCTCTAAAATTAACTAGCTGAAATAGAGCAATTTATATTATATTGCATGCAATGTCAAAGAAAACAATAATGAAGTACAAACAGCAAGGAACAAGAGGCCTATTTTCAGAAGATTTCAGATTAGAGAAACTCAGCAGACAAGGAGACCCCTTGGAGAAGCTAAACAAGGTTGTTGATTGGGAATACTTTCGACCCACCTTG
>JAAEPI010000213.1 GCA_024232835.1 Cytophagales bacterium | reverse complement strand
CCCTTCAAGATATAATTGCAGGGCGTATTTTTTCAACTCTTTTGGCTTTGCCGTAGACTTTTGTTGTACTGTATAGTGGTAGCTGCATTTTTTGCACTTATACCTTTGTTTACCTTTTATCTTGCCGGATTTAATACCAGCACTGCATGAACACTTAGGACAATTCATGGCGTTTTTCTGTAAAAATAAGAAAACTATACATAATTAGCAATGCCAAAAAAACAAACCACTTTTCGATAAAAGCACCAAACATCCATGGGTTATTCGCAATATGTAAACTTGTCCATTGCTTATGCGTATGGGAAACAATAGCCTACATACTTTAGTTTCGATAGAATGACTTTTTCATCTTCTCCTTACTTACTCTAGTTCTGGAACTAATGATAGAAAAACATAATAAATGAATGCCTTCTCTTTTATTTCGAATCCTATTGAAACCCCTATTTTTACCAAATGCATATCCACTTTGTAGAATCTTCTGGTGCTTGGCAAAAACTATTGCCTCTTACCTACACTCGTCCCATTACAGACCTGCGGGTGGGCATCCTTACAATTTCGGAAAAGTGGGGGAAACGACTTGGCGGAAGCTCTGTTTCATTTAAGACAGAGGGTTATTTACAAAATTTGTTCCCTAGCGAGAAGTCCAACGAAAGCTTAAGCATCAACGCTAACCTCCTTCCGAATCAGGATCTCATCAAAACCATTCAGAACCTCAAGACCAATCAGGAATTGTGGAACGCGGAAACGTTTCTGGCGTCCAAAGGTGATGCGTTGGAGAAAATTGAATTTTCAGGTGAGGTCAATTTGATTGAATATCCCTGGGATATCTTTCGGCTGAACAAACAAGAAATTGAAGCTGACTATGATCTACTCACAGAAGGTAGAACAAGTCAGCCCATTACTGACCAACATACCAAAACATACGGAAACCGTATCTTTCTGGAAGAAGGAGTTCAAACAAAAGCAGCCATCCTAAATTCTGAAGAGGGAGCGATCTACCTTGGGAAAAATAGTCGGGTGCATGAAGGAGCCATCATCAGAGGATCGTTTGCACTGGGGGAAGAAGCTCACGTGAATCTGGGGGCGAAAATAAAAGGTGACACCACCGTCGGGCCTTTTTGCAAGGTGGGAGGGGAAGTCTCCAATTCCGTTTTTTATGCGCACTCCAGCAAAGGCCATGATGGGTTCCTTGGAAATTCAGTCATTGGCGAATGGTGCAACCTGGGTGCAGACACCAACAATTCGAACCTGAAAAATAATTACGCCAACGTGAAGATGTGGGATTTCGAATCTGAAGGGTTTAAAGACACAGGTCTTCAGTTTTGTGGGCTCATCATGGGTGACCACTCCAAGTGCGGCATCAACACAATGTTCAATACAGGGACAACTGTGGGAGTCTCGGCCAACATCTACGGCACTGGGTTTTCGCGAACAATCATTCCATCATTCGCTTGGGGAGGAGCCAATGGCTTCAACACCTACCTAATGAAGAAAGCTTTCGAAACCGCAGAACTGGTGATGCAACGAAGAAATAAGTCCCTCACTGAAGAGGACAAAGAAGTTCTTACTCATATCTTTGAAAAAACATCTCAGCAACGTGTCTGGGGAGCCAACAAATAGTAAAATCGGCATGCAATTCCAGGATATTCCCGGTCAGTCACCAGTAAAAACGGCACTTATACAGGCAAGTGAAAGAAACAAAATGGCCCATGCTCAGCTATTCTCCAGCGTGGAGGGTGGGGCTGGTTTGGCATTAGCACTAGCTTATTCATCCCACATTCTATGCACCAACAAAGCAGGAGGAGATTCCTGTGGTACTTGCCCCAGCTGTCTGCGTGTTCAAAAGGGCATCCATCCCGATGTGCACTATTTCTTTCCAAAGACCTCCATCAAAGATTCTGATTATGACAAGAAGTTGGGTGGCTTCATACAATCCTTTCGGGACTTCATCCAGGAGCGTCCGTTTGGTTTGTTAAGTGATTTCGCGCTGCAAGCTGGCTATGAAAATAAAGTGCTGAACATCAGCAAAGAAGACAGTCGTCGATTAATCAAAACGGTAAGCATGAAATCTGTAGAAGGCGGGGCAAAAATCATCCTGATCTGGATGCCAGAATATTTCCATCCTTCGGCGGCCAACGCCATTCTGAAAGTGTTAGAAGAACCACCAGCCAATACACTTTTCTTTCTCGTCACCCATACCTACGAGTCGTTAATGGCCACCATTACTTCACGTTCGTTGCTCTTTTCTATACCTCCTTTTAGCGAAGAAGAAGTTGCTTCCTATTTGCAGGCTAAAGATTTAGATGGTGAAAGGGCTAGCGTATTTGCGAAACTCGCTTATGGGAGCATCGGAGAAGCTGAACAATTGAGTTCGGAGGCTGATGACTTGGCCTATGTGGAATTTCGTGCCTGGATGCTCGACTGCTTCAACAACAAATTTGCGGATCTAACTAGTCGAGCAGAAGCATTTGGAAAAAGTGACAAGCTTGCTCAGAGATCTACTTTGCAATTCGCATTGAATATTCTTCGTGAAACGCTCCTCACGAACGAACCCCGACTCACGACACGCACAGGGGAGGAAGCGACGTTCATTTCGAATTTTGGCAAAAGGGTATCTGCTGAGAATACTCAAAAAATGTATGAGGAATTGAATAATGCCATTTCCAACCTAGAGCGAAATGCAAATGCGAAAATGGCACACTTTCATTTGTCTTCAGTTTTTAGCGAAATGTTTAGAAAATGAATCCAATCCGTATTGCCACGCGAAAAAGTAAACTTGCCCTTTGGCAAGCCAATTGGGTCAAAGAGCAACTTGAAAAAGCCAACTTGCCAAGTGAGCTGATACTGACTGAAACGATCGGAGACAAAAAATTGGACACCTCCATTTCTAAAATAGGAAGCAAGGGAGTGTTCACCCAGGAACTTGAAGAGCAGCTCGCAGATAGTTCTGTAGATATTGCAGTTCACAGTGCCAAGGATTTAGCTTCAACTCTTCCAGATGAATTTGAAATCATTGCTTACGGGCCAAGAGAGCAAGTTGCGGACGTACTCATCACCACCAAAGAAATCTCGCTTGATGAGCCAATGACAATCGGCACTTCAAGTACACGGAGAATTGCTCAACTGGCCAAACATTTTCCTCATTTGAGCTGCACATCCATTCGTGGGAATTTACAAACGAGAATTGAAAAACTGAATCGGGGCGATTGTGATGCTTTGCTATTGGCCAAAGCCGGTGTGGTGCGAATGGAATTGTCACCTTTGATCAAACATGAATTTCCACTGGATCAGTTGACCCCAGCTGCTGGACAAGGAAGTATTGCTATTGAAATTCATTCTTCAATGGATACGGGAAAACGAAACATAATCCGCACGGTACTTAATGATCCAGAAGCTGAGCGGATGCTACTTTGTGAAAGAGCCTTCCTGAAAACCCTTGAAGGTGGCTGCTCGATTCCCGTTTTCGCCAATGCGACATTGGAAGGTTCGATGGTAAATATGCAAGGAGGCATTTTGAGTCTGGATGGCAAACAGTTGGTTTCGAAAAAAGGAACCAGTAAAAATCCCGAAGAACTAGGAAACCAACTCGCAAAGGCAGTATTGATAGCTGGTGGAGACGTTATTTTGGCGGAGATCAAAAAACAATTGCTCTAAGTATATTTGCCGGCGGTTTGACTTAACTCAAGCACTCAAAATTTGACAAATTAATCTTTATGAAAATGAAAAACATACTCTACCCATTGATTGTAGTTCTCCTCAGCTCTTGTGACGACACTGATTCAGACAAATTAGTTACAATCAAAACCAATTTAGGTGACATGACTGTGCTACTTTATGATGAGACACCACTTCATAAAGCCAATTTCATTAAGCTCGCCGAGTCTGGCGACTATGATAGCACCATTTTTCATCGGGTTATCCAAGACTTTATGATTCAGGGTGGAGATATATATTTAGACAAGCCAAGCAAAGAACTTGAAACTGCGAGAATCGATTCAGAAATAATCGATGGGTTTTGGCACAAAAAAGGAGAACTGGCTGCTGCCAGACAAGGTGACCAAGTTAATCCTGATAAAAAATCATCGAGTTGCCAGTTTTATATTGTGCAAGGTCAAGTTTGGGAAGAAGAAGAGTTAACCACGGACTTGCGTAAGCTAAATCTTGCCATTGGTCAATTGTTGAAAATGGAAGCGTATGATTCATTGAATCAAAAATTTGTTGCTCTGCAGGAGGCAGGCAATTTCAAGGAAATGAACGAATTGGCATTGGAGCTTAAAGAAATTGCCGAACGAGAATTGGGAACTAATTTATCTGTCGAGATATCCGCCGATAGGATTGAAGCCTACACGACCGTAGGCGGAGTGCCACATCTTGATCGAGAGTACACTGTTTTCGGACGGGTGGTAGAAGGTCTTGATGTCATCGATAAAATTGCTTCCGTTGAAAAGGCTCCAGGGGATGTGCCTCTAGAAAAAATCTACACATTCATGGAGGTGAATAAAATGTCAAAAACAGAAATCACTGAAAAATACGGGTATAACTATCCGAGTGCTCAGTAGGTATGTTGCTAATTTGCGTTTAGATTTAACAACAGAAACTTTAGTGATGGCTCAAATTCGATGTACTTTTGGTAACTAAAGATTGGTTATTATAAATCACCGATTTCGAATAATTAAAACCTCTGCAATGAAGGCCAAATTCGGTATGGGTATTTTTACAATTTCAGATGCCTCTGAAATTCTCCAAATTGACAGATCAAAAATAAAATATTGGTTTGGCCGATATGTTAGTGGAGAATTCAACAAAAAAAGCAATCAGGGATACTTTTATGATTCAGGCAAAGTGATCGCGGTTAATTTTCTAACCTTAATAGAAACGTATGTCTTTTATCAACTAAAGGAAAAAGGTGTTCCTACAAAAAGCATTGTGAAAGCACATGAGGTTCTATCGAAATATCACAATACGCCTTATCCATTCGCTCTTGAGGATTTTTTGTGCTCAGGTAGGGATTTATGGCAAAAAATTGGAGATGACTTTATTTCACTAGATGAGAAACGGCAATACGCATTAATAGACGTTATTTTACATTTTTCAGAAAATATTGATTTTATGAAAGACTATGCGTCTAAGTATTATCCAAGAGGTAGAACCAACTCTGTTGTAATAAATCCACAAAATCAGTATGGGTCACCAATAATTGATGGGACAAATATTAAGGCGTCTACAATATCGGGATTGTTTCTAGGTGGTGAGGAATCTGATTTTATTGCTGATTTGTTTGAAATTGAAGAACGGAAAGTAGTAGAAGCAATCAGTTTTGCTGCCTAACTTTCCAGAATGAGAGTATATTTTGACGAAAACACCTCTTTGTACATCGCCAATTCCATTAATGTCCTTGAATCCAGAAAGAAGGAAATAACAGTCTTTCATACAAAAGCCGAATTTGGCAAAGGGGAAGTTGACGAGGTGATTGTTAGGAAAGTTCATGAAAATAAAGGGGTTCTATTTAGTCAAGATGATGATTTTAAAAAAGCTCAGGAAGTTGTAGAAGCTATGAAAGCTTATCCAATTGGATTCTTCTATTTTAAACAACCTAAAAAAACCAGTTATTGGAATTTGGTTAGCGTCTATATGAAGTGCTGGCTGGAGGCACGTACTAAAATTAAATACGCCTTACTATTTTGAAATAATGAGTTCTGGTAAAATTCGACAGGGCAAATTATAAGAAAGGGTATCATGCTGAATCACTTAATTTAGAATTAAACATTATATGAAATCAACCGTCAGCACACTCGCACTGCTCCTTTTTACTTTCTCCATTCAAGCGCAAAACAGTAAAAAGGACTACCTCTTCAAACTAAAAACGTCATTCGGCGATATGACGGTTTTATTGTATGAAGAGACGCCCTTACATAAAGCAAATTTCATTGAACTGGCAAAAGCGGGTAGATACGACAGTACCTATTTCCACAGAGTGATTGAAGAATTTATGATTCAGGGTGGAGATATTTTTAGAAAGCCAAATGAACAACGAGCTAATGATGACGACCGAATTCCTGCGGAAATTGTAGAAGGTCTATTCCACAAAAAAGGAGAACTCGCAGCAGCAAGAACAAACAATCCTGAAAAAAAATCCTCTAGTTGCCAGTTCTATATCATTCAAGGGAAAGTGTATTCAGAGGAGGAACTCAAAACTGATCAAAACAAATTGAATCGTGTTTTTGAGGAGCTAATGATGGCAGGAAAAATTGACTCTCTTAGGCAGCAACTAATTGTTCTCCAAAAAGAGAAAAAAATTGATAAAATGAACAAGCTCATTGCCCGTTCGAAACCACTTCTCGAAGAGCTTTCTGGTGAGGATTTATCAAAAGGAATGGATCCAAAAATAATTGAAGCATATAGTACTGTGGGTGGGGTTCCACATTTGGATGGAGAATACACGGTATTCGGTCGAGTGGTGGACGGTCTGGAAGTTATTGATAAAATTGGTGCAGTGAAAACCAAGCCGGGTGATGAACCTGAGGAGCGTATATACATGACTGTGGAGGTCATTGAAATGAAAAAAAAGAAGATTACCAAATTTTATAGCTACACGTATCCAGAAAACTAATGCGCGTACTAATTACAGGAGCCAATGGACTCCTTGGCCAAAAATTAATCAGCTTACTTTCTACAGAACCTGATGTAGAGCTGCACGCTACGGGTAGGGGTATTTGTCGAATCCCTGATGGAAATTATACCTATCACCGCGTTGATTTGACGGAGGAAGGTGCGTTATTCGGGCTCTTCGAACAAGAACGACCCCATGCCGTTATCCACGGGGCAGCCATGACTAACGTGGATGCTTGTGAAGAAGATCCGAAAGAATGTGAGCTTCAGAATGTCACGGTTGTCGAATCCTTAATCCGTGCATGCGAAAATCACAGCACTTTCATGACCCTGGTTTCCACCGATTTTATTTTTGATGGGGAGAACGGCCCTTATTCAGAAGAGGATAAGCCTAATCCTCTGAGTGCATATGGTCATAGTAAACTCAAGGCGGAGGAAGCATTGAGAAAAAGTACGCTTGACTGGGCCATAGCCAGAACCATTTTAGTCTACGGGGTAATTCCGGATGCCTCACGATCTAATATCGTACTTTGGACAAAGAAATCTTTGGAAGATGGCAAGCCTCTTCAACTAATCAACGATCAGTGGCGTATGCCTACTCTGGCAGAAGATCTGGCGATGGGTTGTTGGTTAATGACCAAACAGCAAGCAAAGGGGGTCTTCAACATCAGCGGCAAAGACTTGTTAAATCCATACGAAATAGCATTGAAAACTGCGGCAGTATTTGGGCTAGATGCTTCTCTGGTTTCTGAGACTGATGGATCCAAATTCACGCAACCAGCCAAACGACCTCCACGGACAGGTTTCAAATTGAAAAAGTCGATGGAGGTCTTGGGTTATCATCCTTCTAGCTTTGAAGAAGGATTGGAAATCTTGAAAAATCAGCTTTCCTGATTTTTCTAGGACTAATTATTCTTCAGCCTTCACCATGTTGTCAACAACGTACTGCAGGTTCGTTCCTCCAGCCTCCAGTGCCTTCCCTGCCGCCTGAGTATTTTTCCCTGCTTGTGGTGCCTTGGTCATTGGCTTAGCCTTCTTCGCACTTTTCACCATTTGCTCTGTCTTATCCTTCATGGCACGAGTGTCCTCCTGTAGCTTGTTAACGGCTTTGACATCATCAGCAGAGAATTTGTCCCCATTATCAACCATCGCTTTGAATTCCCTGCTGCTTTTGTAAATGCTAAAAGCATTGTTTTTAAAATCGTCAAATTCCGATATCCCCGAATCTTTGGGCTTTTTCAATACATCATCCTGAGCATGGAGAATTGTAGGAACGAACAATAAGCCAAGAGCGGTCATTAATAGTAATTTTTTCATAGTTTTAATTTTTTGGTGGTTTATAATACAAGTTCACCATTAAAAAGTTAACTACCAAATTTCAAATTCTTCCCCATTGAATTTTACCTAAATTGACCTATGAATCAGGAAGAAATTCGTCTCAAAATATTAGAGGAAATAACCAAGACCGAACAAAGAATAGAGGAGTATAAGGAACAATCAAAACCCATTTCCCCAGAAAATGCGATTGGCCGAATCTCCCGAATGGATGCCATCAACAATAAAAGCATAACAGAGGCTGCTCTGCGACAGGCTGAGGCCAAACTGTCTCATCTGCTTCAAACTCGTGAAAAGGTAGGCACAAGGGAGTTTGGCATTTGTGTAAAGTGCAAGCAGCCAATCCCTGTTGGCCGAATCTTGCTGATGCCAGAAAGTAGCAAATGTGTAAACTGCGCAAGGTAGAATTATCTCTTTGAAATTTTTCGTTCGTTTAAACGTGCGTTATAGCAATACTCATTTTTAACCCGAAATGATGTTGAAAAGAGTATAATTAATTGGTATAATTAATTAGTTTCACGGTATAACGTTTAATCGAAACTTTTATGAGGATAGGATATGCACGAGTTTCTACAAAAGATCAAAAACTGGAAATGCAACTCGAAGCATTGGAAGAACATGGTTGCGAACTAATATTTAAGGAGAAAAAGAGTGCAGCTAAAGAACGTCCCGAACTTGATAAGATGTTGGCTCAATTGAGAAAAGAGGATCAGGTAGTGGTATGGAAACTTGATAGGCTTGGAAGATCTCTCAGGCATCTGGTTAACCTGATCAATAAGTTTAATGAAACGGGCGTTCAGTTTGTGAGTCTCAATGACAACATTGACACGACCACTGCTCAGGGAAGATTGATGTTTAATCTCTTTGCCTCGTTTGCAGAATTTGAAAGAGAATTGATCTCAGAAAGAACTAAAGCTGGACTCGCAAATGCTAGAGCTAAAGGGAGAAAGGGAGGAAGGAGACCAGGGCTTTCAAAAGAGAGTCAAGAAAAGGCTTGGTGCGTAATGAGACTTTTGGATACTCGACCAGATATGTCAGCACAAGATATACAGAAAGAAGTAGGGATCAGCAAAGGGACTTATTACCGATATATTGATTGGGCTGAAAAGGAGTCAAAAGAGTTATCTAAGAAATACAAGAAAAGAAAGGTATAATTAATCAAAGATCATTAATGTTTTGTTGTACTTTCCGTTATCTTAGTATCAACGAAACGAATTGACTATGAAAAAGGACGAAATGAGAAAAACCGTGATAATCAACTCTGGAATGAAGTGCTATTTTCACGAGTTTGGAACTACTTATTATGAAGGAAATAATGGGGTAGAATTTGGGGTTACTGGAGCAATAGTAGAAGAGATTGATACGGGCTTAGTATATATAGTTAAACCCGATGGTTTGAAATTTATTGATTAATAAAAGATCATGAAAAGGATCAAAGACCGTGTTGGATAGGATTAGAACTAGACTTATTAAAGCTGCAAGAGAAAAGCAAACGATCTCATATACTAATCTAAATGAGGATTGCGAGCTGGGTTTTGATTTTTCGCTTGTGTATCATAGGAATGAAATTGGAGATTTATTAGGTGAGATATCCGAATGGGAGTATGACCAAGACAGACCTTTGCTTAGTGCTCTCGTAAGGCATAAGTCAGGAAAACATGAACAAGGAGACGGTTTCTACAAACTCTGCGAGAATTTGGGATTTGGACAATGGCAAGACCTCAAATTAAATTCCAAATTTGAACTTGGTATTATTAATGAGTGCTTTGATTTTTGGAAGAACGATTCCAATTATAAGGAATTTAAAAATGATTACTCCTAAGTATCACGGAACGAATATTAAAATAATGAGAAATACAGTCAATGATGAAAGGGCAGATTTTATTGGAAAACTTGCTATTGCTCTATATAGCCAAGGGATTACTATAACTCTTGATTCATTAAAGCAAATACTTAATGATGAAGGAGGTTCTTACAGTGAAGTTAGCAACCAAGGGTTAGGTCAAACCGTGGCATCCGCATATAGGCAATGGGAAAACATAGATCCTGTTGTACATCATGCAATCTCTTATACATTTAGAGGTAGAGACGGGCAGTTTCCATGGGAAAAATATCAAGAATAAAGTATCACAAAATGCAACTTAGATCATGACAATACAATTATGGTATCATGAAAAAGACGGAATTCACTATGGTATTTTTGATATTCAGATGAATGGACTTAAAATAGAAGCCTCTAGTTTGGAGTTTCTTAGAGATATGGCATCTAAAAAGTGTGAAGAAGAATTTGGAAAGGAAAAAATGCTCCGAAGTACTTTGAGAATAAATCGAGTTAAGGCTTCAGAATAATAAAAGAGTATCACGAAACGAACCCAAATAAGGGAAGATTTTAGAATAGTGAGGTACAAATATATTGTACGTGTACAATATATTTGTACCTTTGTGGTATGGAAACAATATCATATTCAAGTTTTAGAGCAAATCTTAAATCAATGCTGGATAAAGTTTTGGGGGACCGAACTCCATTATTTATAACGAGGAAGAACTCAGAAGAAGTTGCAGTCATTCCTCGTTCTGATTATGAAAGCTTAAAAGAAACTCTTCACTTGTTAAGTAGCAGAGAAAATGCAGAAAGATTGCATCAAGGCATAACAGACTATGAATCAGGTAATGTTATAACTAAGTCAATGGATGAATTGGAAAAGCTGGCTAAATGAATCTGAATTTCACTCCTTCTGGATGGGAAGATTATCAGTGGTGGCAATCAAAAGACAAAAAGACATTGAAAAGGATAAACAGTTTGATTAAAGAGATTCTTCGAGATCCATTCCAAGGTATTGGTAAGCCTGAACCTTTAAAGGAAAACCTTAGTGGTTATTGGTCTAGGAGAATTACCGGTGAGCATAGAATTGTCTACAAAGTAGATAATGATAACATTACAATCATTCAATGTCGAAATCACTATTAGTATCACAAAACGAATGATTGAATATTGATGCGTGAATTCAAAAAAACGAAAAGGAGAAAATGGTACATGATTCTACTTGAATTCATTTTACCAAAATGGTTTGGTCATTATGATAGTCAACACAATGGATTTAGGGGGCATAATAATAGAATGGAAAGGCGGCACAGAAAGTCAATGTTTCACAGACATTAGTATCACAAAACGAACCTTGAAAACGTATTATAAGTATTATATGTTTTTGGATTATCGGAATGTCTAGTGTAGTTTTACATTATACAATAATGTAAAACTACTATATATGATTATAAGTTTTCGAAGTAAACCTTTAAGGTTATTCTTTGAAAAAGACGATCCTTCTAAAGTGAAAGCGGATCACGTTGAAAGGGTGAGAAGAATTCTATCAAGATTGCATAGAGCCGTTGAGATTAAAGACATGAACGCTCCTGGCCTCAATTTACATTCTTTGAAAGCTGACCTAAAAGGTCATTGGGGGGTGAAGGTGAAAAAGAATTGGAGGATTACTTTTAGACTTGAAGATGGAAAAGCATTTGATGTTGACTATATAGATTATCACTGATATGGAAATGAAAATGAGGCCCGTACATCCGGGAGAAATTATAAGACACGATTATTTAGAACCTCTTGATCTTACGATAGGCGATTTGGCTAATTCGTTGGGTATTACAAGACCAATGCTCTCTGCAATAATTAATGGTAGATCTTCAGTTAGTCCTGAAATGGCGATTAGGCTTTCTAGAGCTTTCGACACTACCCCTGATCTGTGGTTGGGAATGCAACGAAGTTTTGACTTATACCACGCAAAGGAAAAGTTCAATCCAGAGGGGGTGGTTAAGAAAGTATATTCAAGTCAATTAGTATCATAAAACGAATAGTTATGAATTTAAAAGTAGGAGATATTGTAAAACAATTTACCAACATAAAAGAACGAATTGGAACGATCATCTACGTTTACGAAGATGATCTTTTTATTACTCATCCTGACGGTAAGAAGATTTGGTATGCTGGACCCGGCGATGTTACTGTAAACTTTGATTCTCCAGTAAGAGACGATAGAGGAAGCGTATTAAATGAAGCGGAACTAGAAAGAGTATCACAAAACGAATAAATTATGGATATATGGGACACAGCATTATTATGTGGAATATTGATTTTTCTTGGATTGATTTCTAATCAATGAGAAAGGTATTGAATTTTTTGAATGTAATCTTACTCATAATAATTTTGGTGATCCTACTTACTATGCCTGATAGTTTTGAAGAGAGTTCGATATTTGAAACTGTATTATTCGTGACTGCAATCTTGGGACATGTTGGGATTCTTTTTTTGAAAATATTGAAAACGGGACCTTATAGAGTATCACAAAACGAAAGTTAAATGTTTGGATCTAATAGACGTAAGAGAAGGAAGGAGGGAGAAGAAATTATTACAGACTCTCTCATTAAGGCTGAGTTGAGAGAGATCCATGAAATTGTCTCTGACGAAATTGACGAGCTTTTGAATACAGGTAATTTTGATTTGAATTCTGTAAATATTTATTCTTCTAAGATAGGCGAGAAAGTTAGATTCTTTGTTGACTCTCCTGGAGAGTTGAGCTATGAAAATTGCTGTATTTATGATTGGGGGGGATGGTCAATGATAAAGGAACGTGGAAGATTTGAATTGTCTGCTTGGAGAATGGGGATCAGAGAAGTAAATGAAATCAAAGTTAGAGTCTAATTAAACGAAAGTTAAATTGAACGTTCAAAATGCACTAATACAATCCGATAAAACGCTTTTTCCTACAACTGGAAATTACTCTTCCTTTCTCAAACTTTAACAGAATTTCGGATAGGCAACTCCCTAATCCTGGTTCCGGTTGCTGCATAGATGGCATTACACAAAGCTGGGAAAATAACAGGATAGGACGGCTCACCTAATCCTGTCGGTATTTCCTCATTTTTTATAAATTTTACTTTCACATCCGGTGAATCTTTAATTCTTAGTTTCCCATATTTGTCAAAATTCCGCTGTACCAATTTGCCTTCTTGAAATTCAATTCCTTCATAAAGCGCCGCACTGATCCCATCTGTAATTCCTCCTTGAACCTGGGCATCCGCACAAATGGGATTAATCACACGGCCACAGTCCGCAGCAGCCCAAACTCTATGAATTTTTACTTTGTCATTAGTCATGCTAAGCTCCACAACAATGGCAACATAAGCGCCAAAAACATATTGTCCTGCAAAACCTCGGAATCGGCCATTAGCTGCAGGCTTATCCCATTTCGACATACTGCGAACCTTACTGATCACTGCTTTCAATCGACCTGTATTATAGGATGGTCCTGGGTGATCACGATATTCAATTTCCCTATCCTCCTCACCAATGACCTTCAGATGAAAATCAATAACATCCATTCCCGACTTCTCAGCTAATTCGTCAAGGAAACATTGGTACACAAAAGTGGTAGCATTCGCACCTGGTGTACGAAGGGCTCCAACAGGCACATTTGTAGCCAGTGGCTCATATGCAATTCGATAATTCGGCACCATGCTAGCTGGTTGCTGATCAGGGAACGCTTCCGTTCCATGTGGCTCACCATTTCTTTGGGCAAATGCATATCGACTGGTTGTGGAAATCTTCACATCAAAAGCTGTCAGAGCTTTGTTATCTACTCTTGCTTTGAAATTATACGCCCCGGCAGGTCTAAAATAATCACTTTGAAAATCATTTTCTCGATCCCAGACTAGCTTAATTGGTCGTTTCAGTTTATTCGAAATATAAACTGCCTCATTTGAGTAATCATTCAATAGTCGTCGGCCAAAACCTCCACCAATTCGTGAAAACTCCACTGAAATTTTCTCAGGAGGAATTCCTGTGATTTGACTCGCCTGTCTTCTCCCGCTTCCTGGTGTTTGAGTTGGCCCAATCAAACGGGCAGAATCCTCTTTTACATCAGCAATAAAATTCATTGGCTCCAATTGGGCGTGACTAATAAAAGGTACTCGATAGGTTGCCTCCAACACATCTCCTTTGGCCAACTCAGCCACAACATTTCCATCTTCCCGTATGACCTTGCCTTTTTTTGCCAGCGCTTTATCAAAACGAGTATTCAGGTCTTCATTGGAGACAATATGATTCGCAGGCTTTTTCCATTCAACTTCAACTAGTTTCTTGGCTTTGAATGCCGCCCAAACATTTTCAGCAACAATAGCAACTCCATCCAAAAGAATGGTTGGGTTAGTATGGCCTTCAATTTTCAAGATGTCAATTACGCCAACCACCTCTTTTGCTTTGTCAGCATTGAAGCTTATCACTTTTGATCCAAATACTTCAGGTTTTACAACCGTTGCATAGACCATTTCATCAATCTCCTGATCAAGACCAAAAAGGGGCTTACCAGTGACAATATTCTGGAGGTCTACATCCTTCTGAGAATTTCCGACAATTTTAAAGTCCTTAGGATTTTTTAACTCGATCTCTTCTGGTAATTCGATCTTGGCTGCTTCCAGAGCAACTTGACCATAATGAACTTTATTCTCACCATTAATGATAAAGCCATTTTCCGTTCGACAATCCTTTGTATCCACTTTCCAAAGCTTCGCTGCTGCAGCAACAAGAACAAAACGGGCTGCCGCACCAGCTTTTCTCATTGCATCATAATTCAAAGGAACGCCCGTGCTTCCACCTGTAAATTGTGGACTCATTTGATCGTTTAATGCTGCTTGTTTCACAGTCACCTTTTCCCAGGCAATATCAAGTTCTTCTGCCAATATCATAGGCAAAGCTGTTTTTGCTCCTTGCCCTACTTCTGGGTTCTTCGACATGATGGTAGCACTACCATCACCGTTTATGAGGATGTAGGCATTGATTCCTTGTTCAAATTCCGGCCATTCCTCTTCTTTAGAGCAAGAGACTAAATTGAAGCCAATCATAAGTCCGCCCCCGGCAAAAGCGGAAATTTTTAAAAAATCTCTCCGGGATGTTTTCATTAGATCACTCATACCTTCCTCCTTTCTCAGCAGCTACTTTAATAGCTTTTTTGATTCTTGGATAACTACCGCATCGGCAAATATTTCCTGACATTGCTTCATTAATATCCTTATTTTTTGGATTAGGATTTGATACTAAAAGAGCAGTTGCTGACATGATCTGACCAGCCTGACAATACCCACATTGAGGTACATCTTCCTCTACCCAGGCTTCTTGAACAGGGTGATCTCCATTTTCTGATAATCCTTCAATGGTTCGGACTTCTGAATCCTGAATCGTCGAAACGGATGTGCTGCAAGAGCGAACAGGTTGGCCATCTAAATGAACTGTGCATGCACCACATTCCGATATTCCGCAACCGAACTTGGTTCCTTTCAGATTGAGCTCGTCTCGGAGCACCCACAGCAAAGGAGTATCTGGTTCCACGTCAACTTCCCTGATTTCATTGTTGATCTTGAGTTTGTAATTAGCCATTGGCAAAAGTTTATGGTTGTGCTTTTGAGATTAAATATACGGAAATGTAAACTTTTCTACTTTTTTTTAGACAGAAGACAATTTTGTCCATACATATGGTGAGTTTCTTCCCATCATGGGGAAATTGTAAGAAAGTAGATCAACTAATTATTCTGATATTTACATCTTTTTCATTCATTGAAAACTCGCACTTTGGTTTACAAATTTCATATTGCCACAAACAGCAATTCAATGGTCAACACTGTAGGATGGATTTGTGTTCTGGCATCAATTGCTCTTTTCTTTGCCTCTAGTGGCCCATCTCCAATTCTACTCCTCATAATTGGAGGATCCATCATTTGGCTAACTACTAAAAAGAAGATTTTCAAAATTGATACAGATGTCAAAGAGTTGTATTTAGATGATTCACATGCATATTCTCAACCTGAAAAAATAATTATCTATTTGAGTAGAGAAAGCCAGGTTGTGAATTCAAGGGTACAAACCACAACTGTTTATTCCTCCTTCTACATGGCTTATTTTGTAGCAGATGGAGAAAAGCACTTAATCTCAAAAAACAAAAAACTGGAAACCGATCTGGATGCTTTATTGAAGCTGGGTCAGGAGTTATCTATTGAAGTAGAGCAATTGTATTAGACAACTTGGACGAATTGGCTCTTCTGCCTATTTGACACCATTACCTGATTCGGTACAATTTGTGCCAATGCCTGCCACATGAGTAAAGAAAAAAAGAGTGTCACCATTGGGTGGGCATTTAAAAATATTATCTGGCCAAGGAGAAAAACTATCTTTATTGGACTTGCATTAATCATTGTCAGTAGGCCTGCGGGTCTAGTATTACCGGCCTCTACCAAATTTCTTTTGGACGATGTTGTTGCAAACCAGGACATGAATATGTTGAAGTTGATTCTTATCGCAGTAGTTGGATCTTTAGCAATACAAGCCGCTTCCTCCTTTTTACTTACTCGGATATTGAGCGTTGAGGCGCAATTTCTAATCTCTGAACTTCGTGTCAAGGTTCAAAAGAAAGTGCTTTCACTTCCAATCAGCTATTTCGACAATACGAAATCAGGGGCTCTTGTTTCCAGAATAATGTCGGATGTAGAAGGGGTTAGAAATTTGGTTGGAACCGGACTCGTACAACTCGTCGGAGGAATACTAACCTCCATCATCTCAATTGTAATTTTGATTTACCTCAATCCATTGATGACTGCTTTTACCATTGTGCCCATTACGATTTTCGGATTAGTGGCTCTGAAAGCATTTGGCAGAATCAGACCCATATTTAGAGAAAGAGGAAAATTAAATGCCGAAGTGACCGGACGATTGACAGAAACATTAAATGGGGTTCGGGTAATCAAGGGTTTCAATGCTGAGGGTTCTGAAAACAAAACTTTTGAGGCAGGTGCGAGACGCTTGTATGAGAATGTAAAATCCAGTTTGACTGCAACAGCGATTGTGACGAGTTCGGGAACATTTCTAATTGGATTAGCAAGTGCAGGAGTCCTGGGTATTGGTAGTTATTACATGATGCAGGGCACTATGACTGCTGGAGAATTAATTGCTTTTATCTCCTTTCTAGGATTTATGATTGCACCAATAGTGCAAATGAGTAACATTGGCAGCCAATTGACAGAAGCATTTGCCGGTTTGGATAGAACAGAGGAGATTATGCAAATGGCTCCTGAGGATATGAAGGAAGAACGGCCAATAGCACTGGAAACATTGCACGGAGACATCAAGTTTGATGATGTGTCATTCAGCTATGAAGAAGGTAAAGAAGTTCTACACAATATTAATTTCGACGCACCACAGGGTTCCGTGATTGCGCTTGTTGGAAGCTCCGGCTCTGGTAAATCGACTATCGCTGGACTCTCTGCTACTTTCCTTACTCCGAGTTCGGGCATCATCACGATTGATGGCCAAGACCTTTCAAAAGTGAATCTGACAAGCTACAGAAAAAATCTGGGTGTCGTTCTTCAAGATGACTTTTTGTTCGAGGGAACGATAAGAGAAAACATTCTTTTCCCACGACCTGATGCTACCGACTCTGAATTGGATGCTGCGGTTAAGGGTGCTTATGTGAGTGAGTTCACCGATCGATTTGAAGAGGGACTGGATACGGTGATTGGAGAACGAGGAGTGAAATTGTCTGGTGGTCAAAAACAGCGAATTTCGATAGCACGAGCTCTTCTTGCTGATCCGAAGATTATTATACTCGATGAAGCCACTTCAAATCTTGATACCGAAAGCGAAATGTACATCCAGAAAAGTCTGGATATTCTGATGAAAAATCGAACCACTTTTGTAATTGCTCACCGCCTAAGTACTATAAGACAGGCGAATGAAATCCTAGTCATTGAAGATGGTAAGATAGCAGAACGTGGAAATCACGATGACCTCATTGCTTCGAAAGGGAGGTACTTTGAACTTTATACTTATCAGAGTAGGATTTAGATCTTACGTCCTCATCCGATTCGTAATATACACCCCTAGAACAATCGTGCCCATACCAATAAAGTGCATTGGTAGTAGAGACTCGTTATCAATAACTCCCCAAATCACGGCAACAATAGGTATAAGGTAGGTTACTGATGAAGCAAATACAGGGTCAGTGATTTGTAATATCCTATTAAATAAACTCAAGGCAATTGCTGTGGACATTATACCTAGAAGTGCCGTGTAGCCAGCAGCTAGTTGTACATCTGGGGAGCTAATTACTTTGCTTAAGAAATCCGTAAAGCCAAACAGGTAGACAACAGCAACCGGACCTGCTATCAATAAGCTGACTGCTGTTACAGTCAGAGCTTGAAGTTTGTTCAGATGGTGTTTGATAATGTTAGTATTTGCTCCATAGCAGATCGTGGCAAGAACAATAAAAAAAACATATGAATTGAAAGCTATTCCACCTGACTTTCCCGCTAAAGCCAGAATAGTAGTTCCAACGAAACCAATGAGAATACCTAGGAAAATCCTTGTAGGATGTTTCTGTTTATAAATCATTAAGCCAATCAAAATTGTGAAAATGGGTGTTAGCGCATTGACGACACCAGCTATGGCACTATCTATTCGCATTTGAGCAAAGGCAAAAAGAAAACCAGGAATTAAGCTACCTAATAATCCAACTGATGCCAGAAACTTCCAGTGTTCTTTTTCTACTCTTTTCAATCTACTTATTGCCACCGGGAGTAGAAAAACTGAAGCTGCTACCATCCTGAGCGCACCTAGTTCCCAAGGCGTCAATCCAACTAGTCCACGTTTGATTAGTATAAATGAACTTCCCCAAAGAGCGGCGAGAATCAATAATGATATCCAGGCTTGAAGTGGTTGTTTTTGCACGTGACGAAGATACTACTCATGCCATGACTCAAAGTCATTGCATGAGTAATTAACGGCTACCTCTAAAATTAACTAGCTGAAATAGAGCGATTTATGTTATATTGCATACAATGTCAAAAAAAACAATAATGAAGTACAAACAGCAAGGAACAAGAGGCCTATTTTCAGAAGATTTCAGATTAGAGAAACTCAGCAGACAAGGAGACCCCTTGGAGAAGCTAAACAAGGTTGTTGATTGGGAATACTTTCGACCCACCTTG
>JAAEPI010000212.1 GCA_024232835.1 Cytophagales bacterium | reverse complement strand
TTTCGCAGGATAAATAACGGGAACACTTTTGTCAAAAATAACTATAACAGTACAGTGTCTTAATTATGATTTGAAATCAATAGCCAATCTAAACTTTAACAGCTATGAATTTATTTAAAAACATGTCCATTCGGTACAAACTCATCATAGGATTGGTGCCGTTTCTTGCTGGAGCCCTGATCTATGCAGGTTTTCAGGTTCAAAAAAACTACACTTTGTCCCGTGACTTTGACAACATCAATGATGGTATTGAGCTTAGTGTAAAGATCAGTTCACTTGTACACGAAAATCAGAAAGAACGTGGTAGAACGTCTGGATATCTGGCTTCCGAGGGACAAGAATTTAAGCAAGAGTTGAGAGACCAAAGACGACTCACTACGGAGAAATATCAGGAGTTGAAACAATATGTGGACAACACCAATTTTCAGCGATTTTCAGAACCATTCCAAGCGCAGGTGACAGCCCTATCCCAGCAGTTGGAAGAATTTTGGTCGATTCGAGATAATGTGGATGATTTCACAATTCAAGTACAAGATGCAATAGATCAATATTCCGAATTGAATGGTTCGGCACTGGATGCAATTGCAGCACTTACTGATGAAACCAAGAACAACCTATTGAAGCAGCAAGTACTTTCCTACGCAAGTTTCCTTCGATCAAAAGAACATTGTGGTATCGAACGAGCACTTATGGCAGGTGTTTTTGCAACGGAGCTAAATGATACCACTTTTGCTAGAGAGGTAGAACTTGTAAAGTTGCAGGCTGAATTCATGAATTTATTTCAGGCAACTGCACGTTCGGAAAACATTACTTTCTATAGCACAACTGTCACAGGTAGATCAGTCGAGGAGGTTGATAGAATGAGAGCCTTGGTGACATCACGAACTTTGAAGGCTGGAGAGATTCAGGCCGATTATTGGTTTGATCAAATAACAGCAAAAGTTGATTTATTGAAGGTTGTTGAGGACTATATTTCCAATGATATCCAAACTGGATCACGAGCATCTGTTCAGCAATTTTGGATTCTATTGGCTGTGGGGGTTGTGTTTGCCTTTGGAAGTATTGCTTTGGTCCTGCTTAGTATTCGAGCGATTCTAAGAAACATCAATAAGCTTGGAGACTATTCAAACTTAGTTGCTGCCGGTAACTTGGAGCAGACAATCACGCTCGACACTAAGGATGAAATTGGTCATTTTGCGACTGTATTTGCAGACATGGTTGGGGATATCAAGAAGGCGAGATTCCAAATCATGAAGGATAAAATGGAGGTGGATGCCTTGCACAAGCAAGCATCGGTGATTTTTGAGAATGTGAAGCAGGGGATTTTCTTGCTTAGTGAAGATGGGACAATAAATGATCTGTATTCTAATGAGATGGAAACCATATTTGGAACAGAAGAAGTGGCTGGAATGGATTTCGTGCAGTTTATGCGTCCGCTTTTGGTCGCCAGAGATTTGCATTCTGTTGAGATGTATATCAAGCAACTATTCAACAAAGATGTTGATGAGTCAACTCTAGAGCAATTAAATCCACTTGAGCACGCCAAGCTCTTTTTCCCAGATAAAATGGGTATGATGCAGACCAAGTTTGTCACTATCGAATTCAGGCGGATTCAGGATACAGAGAAAATCTACAATGTGATGGCCACTGCCATTGATGAATCGGCCAATATCAAGTTGCAGAAAGAAATAGCAGAAGGTGAGCAAAGATCCAAGGATGAAATGGAACAGCTTTTGAGTATTTTGAAGATCGAGCCAGTAACTCTCAGCGAGTATTTGGATAAAACAAATGCCACATTGGAGGGTATTTCATCTAGATATGAAAAAGGGTCTAAGGAAGACTTCACTGAACTGCTAACATACACATACAGGGAAATACATAACCTTAAAGGAAATGCAACGCTCATCGACTTGCAATTGATGGTGAAGAGACTTCATGAAGTGGAGGATTTTATTACAGATATGCGCCAACGAAGAGATGTTACTAATGACAACTTCCTGGAGATACTTTTCAAGATTAACGCCATAAATGTTGTGATCAAAAATATGGGTGACTTGATGAATAAGGTTCAGAACATATCTACACAAATGGATAGATCTAGCACCCCTGTTCAGGCAAATGGCAACAAGTTTATTTCTGCTCTGGAAAAAGGAGCGATCAATCTGAGTAATCAAATTGGGAAAGAAATCAAACTTGATTTATCGGTTCCTGAAGAGGAGATTCCGGAGAACTTACGTATTCCTTTCAAGGACATTATTGCCCAATTGATTAGAAATTCGTTGGTACACGGTATAGAATCTCCAGACGAAAGACTGGCAGCCGGTAAATCTGTAGCTGCCGACATCAATATCTCCATCAACCGCCAGATAGATGGCCAATACAAAATGAACTATCGTGATGATGGCAGAGGGCTAAATATTAGGAAAATTGTGCAAAAGGCCAAAGAATTGAACTTAATAGTCAATGGAGAAGATGGAGTATTGAAATCTAGTGAATTTGCTAAAATTCTATTCTCAGATGGATTTTCTACAGCCGAGAATATCGATGATCATGCGGGTCGAGGACAAGGGATGAGCGTAATCAAATCAATTGTCAAAACGTACCATGGTAAGTTGAGTATATCTCACCAAGTTGGAAAATTCTTTGCAATGGATTTTGTGTTTCCTGTCGAAGAGGAAGTAAAAAGTATTAAAGTAGCCTAATTTAAAATTGAAACTAATCAACCTATGAAATTATTAATAGTAGATGATTCGATCGCTATGCAGAAAACAATTGAACGCCACCTGAATGGATACGATTTAGAAATAGTTGGCACGGCCAACAACGGGAAGGTGGCTCTAGAGATGGTAAAGTCAAAAAACCCAGATTGCGTTACGCTGGATATTACTATGCCAGAAATGGACGGTATTACATGTTTAGAAAACATGAAGAAAATAAAGCCAGAAATCAAAGTGATGATTATTACTGCCTTGAGTGACAAGCATACTGGATTGCTCGCCATTGAAAAAGGAGCAAGAGGGTTCTTATTTAAGCCAGTAGATCCAGACGATTTGGCGAAAGCATTTGATTCATTATTAAATAGGAATTAATCATGGAAGAGCAAACAACAGACGAAATGAATAGTACATGTCAATATTTTATTGACTCGACTAAATATTACTTTAGTCATGCTACCAAAATTGATTCAACAACGAGTGTCCCGTATCTTAAGAGACCAGAAGTTCTCGCCTTAAAAGATTACACGGGAATGATCAGTATTTCAGGAAACCATAAGGGGTATGTATACATTTCTGGTAATGAAGAAATGTTTGCAGAGCTCTGGAAGTTTTTCACTGGCACAGAAGCTTCTAAAGACGATGCGCTTGATATGGCGGGAGAGGTCTCTAATGTGATTGCAGGGAATGTTCGAGAGCAGCTTGGAAAGGACTTTATGATTTCTATTCCAATTGTTTTTCAAGGCAAACCTGACAAAATGAAAATGCACGGAGATAATATGCCTGTTTATGTCATCCCTTTGGAGTGGAATGGGCACGAGGCTTTTGTTGTCGTTGGGGTTGGTGAGAATTGACACAAAATACCTGTAAAGGATCGAGTCTCAGTTCTTCATGGATTTGAAGAATTGAGTTTTTTTTTAAATTCAGTAAGTTGCTAGTATTATTATGACGGACAGATCATCAAGTATTATTAAAAATCTCATTTTTTCACTGAGATTGCTATCATCAACTGACTGCTCTGTTGTATTGATTAAAGGTGATTCTAGTATCACCTTTCAGAGTTATGATAACGATAAACAAAGAGAATTTCTTGCACAAAGAATTACGCTTATTGAATGGTCAAGTTTTATTAAACATGCTGGAAATATTTGTAAGAAAAAAATTGGAGGTATTTCAACATACTACGAAGAGAATGTCATTTTCTTTAAGTTTCTTCATGGAAGTATATTGTTAGTGACAATGCTTAGTGAAGGAATTCAAGCCAAGGAAGTATCCACACAACTTGAGAAAACAGCTTCGGAACTCAAAAAATTCTGTAATGAGGAATTATGATAATCCTGAAAAATTAGTTGAACTGATCTCAAACCAATTCAACCTGCGAGTTTGTGGGTGCTATGACGTGGATATCTCTGAATCCATCTGTATTCAAAGGAAAGGGAAGGAATTTAGTGTGCGAGACATACAGGCTTATATTGACATTATTCTATTAGCAGATTGTGAAGAAGAGGAGGAGTATCTGGTTAATATTGAGTACTGTGATGGAGGTTTTTTAGCTATAAAAAAATTGGACGATAGTCTGTTCCTCTACATGACTAGCAGTTATAATTTTTTTCCATATGTGCAAATATTCTTGAAAAACCTAGACATGATGGCAGGTGCACTGACCATCAATGATGATATATTTTTGGCTGAAGAAAATCAGGATGCCCAAGAGCATCAAAACGGAGAAAATCTTTTGGCAGCCAAGCAAATTCAAGATTTGGTACTTTCTGACGAAAAGATATTGGATAAGTATTTTGATGATCACTTTTTGTTCTATCGTCCGCAAGAAATAATTGGAGGTGATTTCTATTCATTTATTGAATTTGATGATGTCCTATATGTTGTGATTGGAGATTGTACTGGACACAGTGTGGAAGGTGCGCTAGCTACCATGGTCGTTTCATCTATACTTAAGGAAGTAATAGTTGATGGATCGCTCGAGGTTTCGTCCATTATTAACAAATTCTACGAGAAGGTGGATCATTATAATGAGAATATAACGGAGAATAACACATATGGTCTTGGTGTGGAAATTGGTATTTGTAAAATCGAAAAGAATGCTATGAATATGCATTATGCAAGTAGCGGCATTATATTAGTTCATCAAAGCACTAATGGTCAAAAAATATCCAAAATCAAAAATGTATTCGATGATCGAAGGAATTTTTATATGGCCAATTTTTCGGTTCATAAAGGAGAAACAATTGTTATGTTCTCAGATGGCATCCCGGATCAATTCGATAAGAAAGATGAACATAGATTGGGAAAATCTGGAATTAAAAGAATGCTGGCGGAATCCTGTAGAAATGTAATAGATATGGAAAAATCATTTCTTTCCAAATTTGATGGCTGGCGAGGTACCACTCCTCAGTTGGACGATCAGACACTACTGTGTGCTACCATTTGATCTAATCCCATTTCAATTCACATACGTTCGTGCAAAAATACCACTATACATGATTGGGTAATTTGCCTAACAATTTTAGGCTCTAAAGCTTATGGGGTGCCCTTCGTGGTTAAAGTAGTATTGTACTGTAAAACTCAATACTTACTCAAAATACTATTGACAATGAATGCTTCCGTTTTATCAAATAATTTAGGTACAACTCTTCCTTTATCTAACAATGTGGTCAGAAATTTCATCATTAATCCAACAAGTGTTACACCTGGGGTTAATCTAATACCAGAGAAAGAATATTTACTAATTAAGGGAAGATCCTGTCCTGATAACGCATTGGGTTTTTACAATCAGATATTTGATTCGCTTGAGGATTACAAAGTCAAAGGCTACAAGAATTTGAGAGTTTTTTTTAATCTGGAATACTTCAATACCAGTTCTGCAAAATGTTTATTTATTCTCTTGAAAAAATTAAATAGCAAAGAGGAAGGTAGTTTGAATTTAGAGGTGAATTGGTACTATGAGGAGGACGATGAAGATATGTATGAAACAGGAGAGGATCTTAGTGATTGTTTTGACATCAAGTTTAATCTCCTTCCAGTTGAGAATTATTGATATTTTTTAATAAGGCTGAATTTTCTGATATGATACTAATTTGATAAGATGAAATGCTAAAACGCAATTGTTATGAACACTCTGCCTATAAACGACATTCCTGATAGTTCGCAAGAAGAAAATTTTGGAGCTTCATCATTGTATCTGGAACCTACTAGAATAACACCCTATGTTCTGCTGGACGAAAAGCGACAATGCCTTATTATTAAAGGGAGATCAAGTCCTGATAATTCACTGAAATTTTTTGATCAAATAAGTGACGCTATAGCATCTTACTTAGAAGGGGAAGGAACTAGGCTGATTGCAAATATCAACTTGGAGTATTTCAGCACTCGTACAGGAAAATGTCTATATAATATTTTCAAGGAACTGAAGGAATATAAGTCTGAAGGCATTGACATACAAGTGAATTGGTATTTTAGTGATGAGGATGAAGACATGTTAGAAATGGGCGAGGACTACTCCGAGTTGTCAGGTTTGTATTTTACCTATATAGGAATAGAAGATTAAAATTGAATCAAGAATATGTTTTATGTGTTACATAAATAAGCTCCTTTCCAAATATTGAAGTCAGAACCCTATTAGTCAAAGCCTTTTTTAATCGATGTTCCCACACACCTAACATACGTCATAGCCAAAAATTGTTAATGAAGAAAAGCTTGAGATAATTCATTTTCCAATTCTAGATATGGGGATTCCTATACCAAAAGATGCGCATGAATTATGCGCTGATATAAAATCTCGGATGGATTGGGGTGAAAATGTATTGGTTCATTGTAAAGCTGGGTTGGGTAGAACAGGAACAATCTTGGCTTGTGTGCTGGCAGAGTTTGGTTCTAAACCAGAATTGGCAATTAAAGAAGTTCGTAAAAACATCAGGATGGCTATACAAAATGTTTTACAAGAGAACTTTATTACACATTATGCCACATACATTAATCAAAAAAGGAATATCCTAATTAATCGTTTTCAATTGATTTGTTTTAGAATTGAAAATTGCAAAGCGTGACTTAGATGTGTAATTTCAGGATGTAGGACTGATTTGAGTTTGGTAAGAGAATAGAGTTGTAGCTTTCACCAACAATTTGGCATCATGAAAATCACCAACAATCCCAATAATATCTACTTTAGCCTTTCTCCTGTAGCATCTTTTTTAATAGATAAGTCAGGCAGATGCAAGGAGGCGAACCCCGCAGCACTGACCCTTTGTGGATATTCCAAGAAACAGTTAGAATTAAAGTCAATAACTGATTTTATATCAGATATTGGGGGATCAAAAAGAACAACATTACTCAATCGAATTGTAAGAAAAAAACTAAAGGAGGAGGTTAACCTTTGGAAAAAAGATGGATCAAGTACAAGCGCAATACTTGATTCAGTAAGAATATCAGACAATGAATTCCTTGTCCATTGTTCTGAAATCCCCATTCGAGAGGAAGTCAGGCAAAAGTTCAACTCACTAGATGAGCTGCAAACAAGAATGAGCCAACTGACCAATATGGGTGCCTGGGAATGGGATGTTGTAAGCAACAATATTGTTTGGACAGATCAGATGTTCCACATCTACGGATTAGAAGAATCGAGAATTCCCTCAATCGAGGAGGTGTCCAAATTGATCCGTCCAGACGACCTTGATAGTTTCAATCAAGCCATTCAGGATACGCTTTCTGGAAATCCACCAGAATTTATTATCTATAGAGTTTGTACTAAGAAAGGGGTTGAAAAGCATTTAAAATCAACAGCCCATTTAACCAAAAATAGCAAAAATGAACCAATAAAATTGTTCGGGACATTGCAGGACGTTACAAGTGCTGAAAAAGCAAATGCAGCTTTAACAGAGAGTGATAGTCGTTATCGTTCACTGTTCGAATCTTCACCTGTTGCTCTCTGGGAGGAAGATTTTTCTGAAGTGAAGATTCTAATAGATTCCCTTAAAAAAAGAGGTGTTAAGGATTTTAAAAAGTACTTTGATAAGAGACCTGAAGTTGTTGAAAAGTGTGCCCTGTTGGTTAAGGTAATTGAAATAAATGACGCGGTTAAAGAATTACATGAGGCGAGTTCAAAGGAAGAATTGTTATCTAATATCTCTGCTTTATTCACTCCAGAATCTTACGAATCCTTCAAAAAGGAATTAGTAGTTATTGCTGAAGGGGGAAATGAAATTGAATTTGATACAACAATAAAAACGATAAATGGAGATGTAAAAAATATCCATCTGAAGTTTGTATTCGCCCCAAGATTTGAATCTAATTGGGATCGTGCCTACATTTCAATGACGGATATAACTGAACGAAAACTATCTGTTGAAAAATTGAGGGAAAGTGAAGAACACTTCAGAGAATTTGCAAACTCCCTCCCTCAAACCGTTTGGGAGATTGACATGAGTGGAAAGGTCACTTTTGTCAATACCGAAGGATTCAAAACGTTTGGATTCACCGATAAAGATTTTGAGAAAGGAGTCAGGTCATTCGATTTATTCTCTTCCGGTGATAAGGCTAGAGGGATAGCAGATGCACAGAAATGCCTTGCGGGAGAGAACGTGAGGAATGTGGAATACCTCCTGCATAGGAAAGATGGAACTACTATTCCTGTATTGATGTACATGTGGGCAATTAGGAAAGATGGTCAATTGGTGGGACTAAGGGGTATGCATATTGACATTACTGATCGAAAAATTGCTGAAACTACGCTGATCGAAAGTGAGAAGAAATGGAGAGCCCTGACTCAAAACTCTCCTGATTATATAATGATGTTGGATTTGAATTCCCAGATACTATTTATCAATCATACTGAGCCTGATTTGGAGTTGGATGAAGTCATAGGAAAATCGCAGTACGATTTTATTCCAAGTGGTGAACATCAAAGAATTCGAGATTGTATTCAAGGAATAATTGAAAGAGGAAATCCGGATGAATATGAAACAGAGTATCATACAAAAGAGGGTAAAATCGATTATTACCATGTTCGGGTTTCACCACTTAAGAATGATGATGATCTAGTCTATGGATTTATTAACGCTGCAACGAATATTACTGAGCAAAAAAAAGCGGTCAGTGCACTAGAAGAAAGTGAAAGACTGTTTAGGGCTGTGGTGACAAATAGCAAGCCCATCATTTTTATATTTGATTCAAAAGGTAAAATTCTTCTTTCTGAAGGAGAAATGTTGGCAAGCGTTGGTATGAAGCCGGGAGAAATGGTTGGCCAGAATGTATTCGAAGCATATAAGGATCTTCCAGCTGTAATTAAGGAATTTAAAAGAGTATTAAAAGGTGAGAGCTTTGAAGGGAAATTAGCTTTTGGGGAGCTTATGTTCGAATCAATTTTTACTCCCAATCTGGATAGTGAAGGAAAAATAATTGAAGTAATTGGCTCTGCCATTAATATTACAGAACGTAACAAAATGGAGGTTGCACTTCTTGAGAGTGAAGAGAAATGGAGGAGTTTGACAGAGAATTCACCAGATTACATTATGATGGTTGATTTAGATTTGAGGCTTTTATTCATAAATAGAACTGTGCCTGATCTACAAGCTGAAGACGTTATAGGAAAATCAATACTGGATTATATTGCTCCCGGCTATGATCAATTGGTCATTGACTGTTTCAATAGGGTGAAGCTAACCGGCCAAAATGATAGCTACGAAACCCAATATATTTCTAACGATGGCGTTTGCGAATATATTTTCACAAGATTGTCCCCGTTGAAAGGAGATAATGGAAAAGTCGTGAGTTTTGTAACTACATCTACAAACATTACCGAACAAAAAAATGCACGGTTGGATTTGCAGGCGAGCCAGGAACATCTACAGCGCGCACTAGAGGCTGCTAGAGCCGGAACATGGGAATGGAATAAAAAAACGAACAAGAACGTATGGTCTGATGAAACGTACGAACTTATGGGCTATTCTCCTAATATTGGTGAAACCGATTATGAGTTCTGGCTCAGATGTATACATCCTGATGATCGGAAACTAATTAATAAATCCGTTTCGAAAACTAACAAGTCATTTGAGGATAGAAAGCTAGAGTATCGAGTGGTTAGGCCCGATGGAGCCATTCACTGGATAAGTGATATTGGTAGAATGACAATTGATTCTAAAGGTAATACGACCAATACCATGTTTGGTATTATGCTAGATATTACCGAAAGAAAAAATGTAGAAGAATCACTTGCTAAACAAATGATATATTATGAGGAGCTAATAAATAACTCTCCAGGCGCTATAGCAGTACTTGATGCGCAGAAAAGGGTATCTAGGATTAATAGTTATTTCACGCTACTTTTTGGTTATGAAGAAAAGGAGGTTCTGGGTAAGCCAATTGATGGATTTATTGTACCAGATAAATTCTTAGAGCAGGCAAAAAATTTGTACAAACCAGAGTTTTTGGAGGAACTAGGTGGCTCCCCACTTGAATCTATGAGAAGACATAAAGATGGTACCCTGATTGATGTGTCAATTGTCGGATCAGTTATTATTATTGATAAGAAACCTGCAGGAATCTATGTTACCTACCTGGATGCAAGAAAGAGTAAACGAGCTGAAGAAGAATTGAAAGCTAGTGAAGTTCTTTTGCGAGAATCTCAGAAAGCGGCTGCCATTGGATCGTACAATTTTAATGTCCTAACAGGGAAATGGATTAGCTCCGAAACACTGGATGATTTGTTTGGGATAGACGAAAAATTTGATCGAACATTTGAAGGATGGTTGTCTATTGTACATCCAGAGGATCGAGAAATGATACAGAAGTATTTTACCAATCAAGCATTGCGGAGGAATAATCCTTTTAACGAAGATTACAGAATAAGAAGAGTCAGTGACCAACAAGTTCGGTGGGTTCATGGACTTAGTAGCCTGGAATACGATGAGGACGGAAATCTCAAGAATATCATTGGAACTATTCAAGATATATCGGAAAGAAAAAAATCTGAGCAGGCCTTGGTTGAATCAGAAGAAGTATATCGTGAGCTTTTTGATTCGTCGTTTGATTCTATATTTATTTCAGAAAAAGGTATTTGCTTGAAGCAAAATGCTACAGCCGAGAAGATGTTTGGTTATTCGGACTCTGAAGCAGTAGGAAAATCGGGTACGGATTGGATCGCTGAGGGTGATCGAGAAATGGTCTTGAACAACATGATTGCTGGATATGATAAGCCGTATGAGGCCATGGCTCTTCGTAAGGATGGGTCAGTCTTCCATGCTGAAATTCAGGGTGGCTTGACGAAGTACAAAGGAAGTGAGGCTAGGATCATCACTTTGCAAGACATTTCCTGGCGTATTAAGGCAGAAGAAACTCTAGTGGAAACAGAGGAGAGGTACAGTGAATTGTTTAATGTACTTCCCATTGGGTCTGAGGTAGTAGATTTGAAAGGGAATGTGCTGGCCTGTAATCCAAATTTCGCAAGAATGCTCGGGTATGGTCAGAATGAACTGGTAGGAATGCACGTGACAAAGTACTTTCATCCTCATTCTCTATCAACGTTTAATGAGAAATATCAAAGCGTACTAAAAGGGAATATTGAGCAAGGAAATGTGATACTCATTCATAAGGATGGGCAAAATATAAATGTTATAAGAACCGCGAAACCCATTTATGATGCTGAAGGAAAAGTCACAAGTTTCCTGCTTGTTACAGTAGATATTACAGAGCAGAAGCTCGAAGAGGAAACTCTAGAGAAGATAGAACGATTGAAAAGTGTTGGCTCCTTGGCAGGAGGCATTGCACATGACTTTAACAATATATTGACAGGTGTTGCCGCCTATATTTCATTGGTAAAAGATGAATTTTCAAAGGCAGACAATGGATATAAATTTCTAGAAGAAGCCGAAGGAGCCGTGGATATGGCCAAAACGTTGACCAAACAATTACTAACCTTCGCGAAGGGAGGAGAACCCATCAAGGCAGCTGTAGGGTTGGGGGATTTGATTAGGCAAGTAGTGAAGTTTGATCTGTCGGGTAGCAACGTCAAGCCACGATTTAAAGAATCGGATGATCTGTGGATAGCTGAAATTGATAAAGGACAAATCCAACAAGTTTTTTCCAACCTAACCATAAATGCAAAACAAGCAATGCCTGATGGTGGAAACCTTTACATTATAATGGAAAACTGCAAAGTACCATCAAATAGTCTCAAGGAAGGAAATTACATTAGAGTAACTGTGAGAGATGAAGGATCAGGGATTAGCGCAACGGATGTTGAGCGAATTTTTGATCCTTATTTTAGTACAAAGAAGGAGGGGAGCGGTTTGGGCCTGGCAACAGTTCATTCCATCATAAATAAACATGGAGGTCAGATCATGGTAGAGTCCGAATTGAAGAAAGGCACGAAATTCACCCTATATTTACCTACCTCTGATCAGAAAGCAGTGACAAATGTAGAGCTACCGAAAAAGAAAACTTCTGACATGAAAAAAGCTAAGAAAGTGTTGATACTCGACGATGTAAAAATGTTGTTGGATGTGATGACACAAATATTAGAAGCGAATGGATTTGAAGTGGTTACTTCCGAAGAAGGGAGCAAGACCATCGAGTTGTACAAAGAGGCATTTGATACTGGTAAGCCCTTTGATGTAGTAATTATGGATCTGACCATTCCTGGAGGCTTGGGAGGGAAGGAAGCAATTAAAGAAATAGTAAAGATAGATCCAGACGTCAAAGCGATCGTCTCCAGCGGATATGCCGTTGATCCGATTATAGCAAACTATACCGATTATGGATTCAAGGAAGCCATTATTAAACCCTTTAACAAGGATGACTTGATGGTAGTACTAGATCAGGTGTTGGGTTAGTTGGGTCAAATAAAAAAAGCCCCCACAGATTGCGAGAGCTTTTGATTTTATATTAGACTTTTATTACATCATTCCACCCATTCCACCACCAGGCATAGGAGGCATTGCAGGTGCACCTTCTGCTTCAGGTTCGTCTGCTACTACGCACTCGGTAGTAAGCAGGAGAGAGGCAATTGACGCTGCGTTCTCAAGAGCCAGACGTGTTACCTTAGTAGGATCAATAATACCCGCCTTAAACATGTTAGTGTAAGTGCCATTGGCGGCATTAAAACCATAATCACCTTTCCCATTGGCTACTTCATTGACAACTACAGAAGCTTCACCGCCTGCATTGTCAACAATCGTACGAAGTGGCGATTGAATAGCTGCAGAAACAATCGCAACACCCGTGTTTTGATCTTCATTGCCAAGGTCTACTTTTTCAAGCGACTTCATTGCTCTAATAAGGGCAACCCCTCCACCTGCCACCACACCTTCTTGAACGGCAGCTCTTGTTGCATGTAGTGCATCATCTACACGATCTTTCTTTTCCTTCATCTCCACTTCTGTAGCTGCGCCTATATAAAGAATCGCAACTCCACCAGAAAGCTTGGCCAAACGCTCCTGCAACTTCTCTTTGTCGTAATCAGAAGTTGTATTCTCTATTTGCTGCTTAATCTGGTTAATTCTTCCTTCGATTTCTTTCTTCTTACCAGCACCATTAACAACTATTGTGTTGTCTTTGTCGATGTTGATTTTATCTGCTGTTCCTAGGTAATCGATGGTTGCGCTTTCCAGTTTATAACCTCTTTCTTCAGAGATTACCGTTCCGCCTGTTAGAACGGCCAGATCTTCAAGCATGGCTTTTCGCCTGTCTCCAAATCCTGGTGCTTTTACTGCAGCGATTTTAAGTGAGCCACGAATTTTATTTACAACAAGGGTTGCAAGAGCTTCGCCTTCCACATCTTCTGCAATAATCAACAATGGCTTACCAGTTTGAGCAGTTGCTTCGAGTACAGGAAGCAATTCTTTCATATTGGATATTTTCTTGTCATATATAAGGATATATGGTGACTCCAATTCTGCTTCCATCTTGTCGGTATTTGTTACAAAATAGGGAGACAAATATCCTCTGTCAAATTGCATTCCTTCAACAGTTTTTACTTCAGTCTCAGTTCCTTTTGCTTCTTCAACTGTAATTACTCCATCCCTACCCACTTTGTCCATTGCATTGGCAATCATTGAACCTATTTCAGCGTCATTATTAGCTGATACTGTTGCCACTTGAGAAATTTCATCATTGGTTTTAATCACCTTAGATTGCTTTTGGAGATTTTCAACAACTGCGCTCACAGCTTTGTCCACCCCTCTCTTAAGATCCATTGGATTTGCTCCAGCCGCCACATTTTTAATTCCGATACCAAAGATCGCCTGTGTTAATACGGTTGCTGTAGTGGTGCCATCTCCTGCATCATCTGCAGTCTTAGAAGCGACCTCCTTTACCAATTGAGCGCCCATATTTTCCACAGGCTCTTTCAATTCGATTTCTTTCGCTACAGATACACCATCTTTGGTAACTGTAGGAGCGCCGAATTTTTTATCAAGTATTACATTTCGTCCTTTAGGACCTAAAGTAACCTTTACTGCATCCGCCAAGATATCAACACCTTTTTTGATGCTGTCTCTGGCTTCAGTATTAAAGAATAGTTCTTTTGCCATTTTATGTTTTAGTTTGAATGATTAGTGTGATTAAATGATTCCGTAAATGTCTGATTCTTTCATAATCAGATAATCTGTACCACTTATGTTTAATTCAGTTCCAGAATACTTACCATAAAGGACTAAATCGCCAACTTTTACCGTTAGAGGCTCATCTTTAGTGCCTGTTCCGATAGCAACAATCTTCCCTCTTTGAGGTTTTTCTTTCGCAGTGTCGGGGATGATAATCCCACTTGCTGTTTTTTCTTCAGCAGCCTCTGGTTCCACAAGAACTCTATCAGCGAGGGGCTTGAAATTTACTTTTGCCATGTTCTAAATATGTATTAGGGTTAGAATTAACTTTTAATTATTTCGCTTATCAGCAGTTTATGTGCCAATAGAATAAAGACTGACATTATTTCAGTGTTTTAATCTTTTAACTGACATTATCTGAATTTTATAAAAAACCTGTCAGTTTCAGGAGCCTAACAAGTTGTAATTTTTGCTTTTGACGGAAGATAAAAAGAGACGATACTATTCCGAGGTAGAATCCGAAGAATCATCAATCAAACCTTCAAGAGCATCATCACTGGATTCAGAACCAGTTGATGTGTCAAGTGGAAGGGTTGGTTGCTGCTGCTGACCAGCATTGTCGAGGTTAGGTGTAGAAATAACATCTGTAGTGGTTGGTATCATGACATTAGCCACAAGTGTTAGAACCAGCATGCTAATAGCAAGCACCCAAGTTGCTTTTTCGAGAAAATCACCGGTTTTTCTAACCCCCATTAATTGTGTTGTCCCAGATCCTCCGAATTGGCTTGATAGTCCACCACCTTTTGGATTCTGAGCTAGAACTACTAGCATCAACAAAATTGCTGCTATAATAATGATGGCGATAAGTGCTGAATACATCGTTTATTTATTGATCTTTTTAATTAGACCAGCAAAGTAAGATTTTTTTTCTGGGAATTTCAAGCTAAGTGCTTCATAGATTGATATAGCTCGCTTTGTGTTGCCCTGATCTAAGGATATCTGTGCTAAGTACTCTGAAACCAGATTTGGATTCCAAGTCGAACTTTCTTCAGATAAATCGGACGTATTATCAGCCTCTGGTCGACGTTTAATTGAGGGGCTTTCCTTTATAAACTTGTCAATGAGTTGATTTGTTCCACCAGATTCGTCATCATCTTTTCCACCTTTTTTTGGAGAGTCCGTGGACTTTGAGGCTGGTTTTGTTGCCCGGGTGGAGCTTTTACTTTTACTTAATTTTCGTTTTCTTTTTGAGGGAGAAGCTTTTGATATAGATGTGCCCATTCCTGTGTTTCCAAAATCCAGAAAAGCTCTTGCCGAAGATCTGATTGGTGCTTCCTCCTTTTTCTCAGACTTACTCTCTTCTTGTGGCTCTTCCTCAACTTTCTTGTCTGCAGATTTCTTAATGGGTGATTTCTTTTTGTCTGTATCAGGCACTACACCACTTATCTCATTGTCGATCAGGGATTGAATATTCTCTGAAATGACCTTACTTTTTTCTGTTGGCTCAACTTTAGTCTTTGCTGAAGCTTTTTCTATTTCATCTGCGTCAGGTGACACACCACTTATGTCATTGTCGATTAAGAACTGAATGTCCTCTGAAATGTCCTTGCTTTTTTCTGCGGGCTCAACTTCAGTTTTTGCAGATGTTTCCTTCTCTTTCTTACCGATTTCGGTTTTAGCAGAAGTCTTCTCTACCTTCTCTGCCTTCTCCTCAACCTTTGTTTTACTAACCCCAGTTTTAGTGGATAATTTCTTTTCTCCATCTTTCTTGCTATCTACGGTTTTGGCTGGTGCTTTCTTTTCTTGTTCTTTTTTCTGACTTGGCTTAGTTGCGGTTGAAGCCTTAGTTTTTGTTTCCTTTTCCTTCTTTGACTCTGCTTCTTTTTTCACTTCCTCAACCTTTGCTACTTCAGGCATCTTGGTTTTCTTTTCTGAAGCAGAATCTTTGGGGTCAGTGGTCTTCTTACTGGCAGGTGCATTAGTTTTTATAGCTGAGGGGCCCAATACGGCATCCAACTCGGATCTTTTTATTTTTGTTAGCTTTCTTCGAGCAGCTCGAGCAGGTTTTCCTTCTTTTTTTCCTATTGCTGTTTCTTTAGGTTTGGCCTTGGGAAGGATAGGCTCTATTTCATTATCTTCATCTGGATTTTCAATCTCGAAGTTCGTGACGATACCTGCTTTAATTGGTTTTGCCTCTTTTTTAGATACAGGTGCCTTTTCCCCATCTTCCATAGCAGAACTCGCTGCTTTCGTCAGTTCTTTGATTGTTGGCTTTGTCTTTTCTGGCTTATCGACGGAGCTTTTAGATACAACTTCTCCAAGCTCTGATTCTTTGTTCTTTTGTCCAGCTTTCTTAACCTCCTTTACATCCTCCTTATCTATCGCATCTTCAAGCTTCGTTTCTTTTTTTGATTTTTTCGTTTCTGGCTTAACTTTTTCAGTTTCAGATTTTTTTGCTTCTGGTTCAGGTTTCTTCACCTCTTCAGCTTTCGGATCTGAGGGTTTTACTCCTCTCACATCTAAATCCTCAACTTTCAATGTCGCTCTTCTGAGTGCTGCCGAAACAGCTTCTTCTTCTTCAATTTGATTCTGTATTTCAACAAAATACCCACGTGACTTCTTGAGTTCACTCATATCGTGTTGTAACTCATCCAACATTTGATCAACCTCATCACCAGTTGGAGCCTTTAGGTTATCAAGATTAAGATCATTTGATTCAATAGAATCTGCTGGAGTGGTAGGCTTTGGTGTTGGTTCAGGCTCTGTGTCCTTGTCGGGGGCTTGTTCTGTGCTATCCTTACTTTTTATTTCAGTGTCTGGTGTTCCCTCTTTTGATACTTCTTCTACTTCCGATTTTTCAGGTGATTCAGCTTCTTTTGATTGTTTAGCCTCTGTTAAGCCAGTAGATTCTTCTTTTGAATCAACTTTCTCAATCTGTTCCTGTACAACAGGAACATCAATCAGAAAAACCAGCTCTCCGTTTATATATTTTTTTAAATGTTTACGGTCAGTTGCATAAATAGCTGCTGTTGCTGTGAGTACGCCTTTGGACGAATGACTCAAGTCCTTGGATGCTCTTGCAGCAATGGATCTGCCAATTGAAAAGTATGGGAAGTCTGTCAAAGATTTGTTCAAATCTTCAAGCTGTCCTTCTGTCAAACTTTCTGGCGACCGTAAGTAATCGATGAACTTCTGTTTGTTCACGGGTCGGTGTTTTGACTAAAATTAAGAAAAATTACCAATTTGCCACCGATGCATTGAATATATCGAGAATTATTTGATCAAAAATTTCTTCTACAAATTGGTCTTCATTGCTTGCCAGGTCTGTGGTTTCTGAGTCAAAATTCACAAAAAAGCTGAAATTTTTATCAAAATCGAACTGCTCATTCTTAATGTTAACATACGTGGCTTTTACCGAAATTGAGACCCGGGATGTAGTAGAAACTTGTATCTGATCACTACCTGCTCTGGGCGCAACAGGAGTAACAGAATAATTGGCGATATAACCATCTAATTGTAAATCCCCACCATTATCAACCAAAGTCAGACTAGTATTCTGTTGATAATAGTCTCTTATTTTTTCTGTGAACACCTGACTCATATTAGATGGTCCAAGTAGTGCATTATTGTAGAATTGTTGGATCGATACTGTTTGTTCTCCATTGACCAGCGAAGCACCTGTGAAGGAATACACCGAGCACCCACTAACTGGAAGAACCAGCAATACCAGTAGTCTATACTTGTTCCAGTTCATATTGCTTTATTTTTCGATAAAGGGTTCG
>JAAEPI010000211.1 GCA_024232835.1 Cytophagales bacterium | reverse complement strand
GTTGTAGCTCTTCTTTAATATTGTTCCATTCAACGAGTTGGTCTTTACTCAAATTATCGTCCCATTTCATTTGCTGTTTCCATAGGCTTTGAAAGAGAAGCTTGGCTGGCATAGTGATAGGAGCAAAGAGACCAAGTGGGTCAAAGATACTGGCGACGGCTTGCATCAGTCGGCGCTTCGTAGTGACCAAAAGACTGTCGATCTTTGCACTGGGTACACTGATAATATCCGTTTTATAGTCCCAAACTATGCCCAACACTTTTGGCTGAGACCTTATCATGATCAGGAAGGTGATCCATCAAAAAAGAGCTGTTTGAACACCACTCTCTCAAGTTCATAGACGCTTCGCTGAAAAGCTTCTTAGCCTTTTTGTAGAAGTCGTAGGCTTCTTCACCATTCTGCCTTCCAACAAGGACATTATCGACGTATATATTTGAGAGAATGTCTTTCGCTTCAAAACATTCACTGTGAAGCAGATGATATTTTACAGTAGCCGCGAGTAAAAAAGGACTCGAAATGACACCAAAAGGAACACGGCAGAATCGGAAGATTTCGAGGTTGTCATCACTGACTGGTTTCGTAGGATCTCTGAGCCACAAGAATCGAGTCACATCTCGATCAGGAATTTGTAGTCCCACCTGCAAAAATGCCTTTTCAATATCACTCAATAATACCACAGGAAAGAGGCGAAAACGTAATAGTAGGCCGCACAGATCAGGCAACATCACCGGTCCACGGAAGAGGCTTTCATTGAGGCTAGGGGAATTTTTGTGCAGCTTAGCAGATGCATCATATACTATTCGTACTTTAGTGGTAGCTTTATCAGGTCTAATGACACAGTGGTGAGGGATGTAATGTTGCATCGGTCCTTCTTCAGTGCTCAAAGTGACCTTTTCGATAATTCCCAGCTTTTCTTGATCTGTTATCATTTGCGAATATTTGGCCACTAGGTTGGGCTGATCTTGGAGTCTTCTCAATAGAGATTTCAAACGACGAACGGACAGCTCGAAGTTGGAAGGTATGAAAGGCTTTTCTTCTTTCCAGGGCCATTTGACGAAATATCTTCCCTTGTCAAGATGGATAGATGCATTAAACATAGTGAGCGCCAGATCATCATCATTGGAATAAGGGGAATCGGCAATCCCAATACTCTCCAAAGACCAAAAATTTTCGAGCTGCGTTTCAAAGAGAAAAGGGTCCGAGGAATTATGTTGCAATAACGAGAGGATAGTGCTGGTCTTGGATGTAGTTTTGCATCGGCCAGACAAAATCCATCCCAAGGAAGAGTCAAGCAAAAATAGAGAAGGAGCGAGGGTGTGCATTCTTCCAGTGAGAAACTCGTAATAATAATCTGTGCCAATGAGCACGTCAATCGTCATGGAGGCGCGCCAGAAAGAAGAAGGATCCGCCAGTTTCACGGATGCTAAAGCGGGATAATCTTCATAT
>JAAEPI010000210.1 GCA_024232835.1 Cytophagales bacterium | reverse complement strand
TATAGAAAAGGTTCGGTTTGGAAATAAATTGAAGTTTGAAAAGGAAATATCAGATACATGTTTGGGGGTAAAAGTACCAAACCTGATTCTTCAACCAATAGTTGAAAACGCCATCAAGTACGGAGTTTATGACAGCATTGATCAAGTGATTATTCGAATGACATGTGTACCGACGGAGGAGTTCTTGAACATTTCGATTAGCAATAATTTTGATAATGAATCTGTACCAACCAAAGGCGAGGGGATCGGTCTTGAAAACGTCAAGAAAAGACTTAATTTGGTCTTTGGCAGATCAGACCTTCTGGAAGTGGATCAGAGCGAAAATGAATTTAATGTTGTAATAAAAATCCCCTTAAACAACCCAAAAAGTGAGTAAAGTACGTGTTCTGGTTGTAGATGACGAGCATCTTGCGAGAGAGATCATTCGCTCTTTCATTGATAAGGATGACGATGTGGAGTTAATCGGAGAGTGTAGCGATGGGTTCGATGGGTTTAGGATGATCAATGAGCTAAAACCCGATCTGGTATTTCTCGATGTAATGATGCCAAAGCTAACCGGATTCGAAATGCTGGAACTTCTGGAGGATCCGCCGGTGATGATATTTAGCACTGCGTATGATGAATATGCGATTAAGGCCTTTGAGAAAAATGCAATCGATTACCTGCTCAAGCCATATTCGCAAGAGCGATTTGCTGAGGCTCTTGAAAAAGCAAAAAACATGGTAGCCTCCAGGGAGGAGGGAAATTCAAAATTATCAACTTTAGTAAGCGATAATAAAGGAACCACTGAATTGCTCTCGCGAGTGGCGGTAAAAACAGGGAGTAAAATCCACATTGTATCGGTAGATAAGATAAAGTATCTGGAAGCTCAGGATGACTATGTGAAACTGTATACTGAAGAAGGCAATTTCTTGAAGCAAAATACGATGAAATATTACGAGAGTCATCTACCTCCAGATGACTTCATGAGGATCCATCGGTCGTACATTGTGCGGGTGAAGGAAATTTCACGATTAGAACTTATCGGTAAGGATTCGCATGTAGCCCAGCTCCATGATGGTACTCAATTGGCAGTAAGCCGATCGGGGTATGCTAATTTGAAGGAAGTATTGGGATTTTGAATAGCTATTTACCTGTTCGTTAAATTTTGCAGTCGGCTTTTCTGATTCAGTTTCTCGATTGCTTATCATTACTCTGTGAATCAACCCCTCGTCTCCATCATCTGTCTCTGCCACAATCAGGCTCCCTATGTGCAGGAGGCGTTGCAGTCGGTGATGGATCAGACGTACAATAATGTAGAGTTGATTGTAGTCGATGATGGGAGTAGGGACGGAAGTACGGAGGTTATTAATGAGTTTTTGAATTCATATCCAGATGTACAATTCATTGCCATCAAGGAAAACATTGGAAACTGTGCCGCCTTTAATCGAGGGTGGAGAGCATCTAAAGGGGAATTTTTGATTGATTTAGCAGCAGATGATGTATTGCTGCCTGAGCGAGTGGAGGTAGGCATCAAGCAGTTTGAGGAGACGAAAGCTGGAGTTCATTTCTCTGATGCTTTGCTCATGGATGAATCTGGAATGGTGCTAGGTCATCACAATGAACGATTTACAGAGCCGATTCCAGAAGGTGATCTCTACACTGATTTAGTCAGTCGATACCTCATTTGTCCGCCTACGATGATGTTTCGTAAGGAGGTTATAGAGGCATTGGATGGTTACGACGAAACGCTAGCTTTTGAGGACTATGATTTTTGGGTACGCTCATCAAGAGAATTTGATTACGCCTTTTCTGATCAAGTATTGGTGAAGAAACGGATATTGAAGAATTCGCACGGTCGTTCACAATACAAGTTTCTAAATAGTCACCAACAATCTACATTGAAAGTGTGCAAGAAAATATTGGCAATGAATCGCACTGAAGAGGAGGGAAGAGCATTGAAGAAGCGGTGCTGGTATGAGATTCGACAATGCATAAAAAAAGGTAACCTGGGGTTGATCCCTGATTACCTTTCTATTGTGTCCAAGTCCTGATAGCTATCGCCGATCTTCTCTTGGTTTTGCGATTTTTACTACGATGTTTCTGCCTTCCAATTCTGATTCGTTCAGCGCATTAATAGCATTCTGACCTTCATCGTCATTAGGCATTTCCACAAATCCGAAACCTTTTGATCGGTTTTCATACTTGTCAAAAATGATCTTTGAAGAGCTCACTTCACCGTGAGCTTCAAAGAGTTCTTTCAATGTGTCTTCCTTAGTGTTGTAAGAAAGTTGTGCAACAAAAATGTTCATTAGAGTAATATAATAGTGTGTGCGTACGCTCAATTAATCAAAAACGTACTCAATTGATTTGGTGCGCAAGTTACGGAATAAAAGAAGCTATCACTCAACAATGGTGATTTCAAATTCGCGCACAAACGAAACTGTGGATTCCCCTCCAGCCTGAGTACGTTCATCGATTGGCTCAGAATAATTTCTTGAAATTGTCATTGTAGCTCTTCCTGCTGGCATATTATCCAAATGGCTTGATTCTAATTCCAAACGCTCTCCAACGTAAAAAATTTCGGAGATTCCTGCAACATGTGATTCAATGCTAATGTGAAAATCTCCTGCCTGTTCGGGAATCTCAGCTCCGTCCCAGCCCAGCATATAATATTGATATTTTTTAAGTTCCGATGGTGGATCAATTAAGTCAAAAGAATAAGCTTTTACCTGATTTAAATAAACCTTACCCGTTTCATCCGTCCATTCATAGGAACCATCATTTATGCCATCTATTTCTCGGGAATAGTGAAGACCAAGGATTATGTCCTTTGTTTCAAAAAGCCTATTGTCAAGAAAATAAGAATAATTCGAGACGCGAAGAGGCGTGTTTCCAAATTTGAAGGAAATAAGCGATTTGGTATAATCTCTAGAGGCGTTGAATACAGTGCAATAGGTGGTGCTTATTCTATCTTGATTAACATCCGAGGCATCCTCAGACATATAGCAACCTGAAAAGGCAAGCAATGCAAAAAGTAGAATGGATAATAAAAGAGGCCTCATAGGTGGGAGTTGTTGGTCTTTATGTAGGTCGAATAACTATTGGCATTCCCCTAAGCTTCTGGACTCAGTTTAGTATTTGATTTAGCGTCGGTTGTCCTCCCCCATCAGCATACTCAAATAGCTCTCATACCGAAAAAAAGCAATTTCACCGTTTTCTACTGCCTGCTTAATCACGCAATTTGGTTCTTCGGTATGTCGACAATCATGGAATTTGCACTGGCCTAAGTGAACACGCATTTCAGGAAAATAATGATCGAGCTCATCAGGCTCCACTTCTGCTAATCCAAGCTCTTTAATTCCAGGTGTATCAATAAGACCTGTAGATTCATCGATAAAGAACATCTCTGCAAAAGTGGTTGTGTGGATACCCTTGTCAGCAAAGGATGATATTTCGCTTGTTGTTTGATGAACTTCTGGCACTTCGTTGTTGATGAGAGATGATTTGCCTGTTCCAGAATGACCAATTAAGAGGGTAGTTTTTCCTTCAAGGTATTTTGTGAGGTCAGTAGGGTCTTTCGTTAATGATGTTTTGTCAACTTGATAGCCAATTTTTCTATAGACATCCGTTATTTGATTCCAATTTTCCAGCTCTTCCTTAGAATAGAGGTCTGTTTTATTTAGTAAGATGAATGCGGGAATTCTATATGCTTCAAGTGTTACCAGCACTCTATCTATGAATCCTATAGATGTTCGTGGGGATTTGAATGTGAAGAATATTAACGCCTGATCCACATTGGATGCCATGATATGATCATGTCCTTTTTTTCTTGGAGATTGCCGGACAATGTAGTTTTCTCTTTGATGAATTTCTGTGATTATCCATTCATCGGTTGCTTGATCATTTGGCTCGATGGTCACCCAATCTCCCACAGCAATTGGATTGGTTGTTTTCTTCTCTTCCAGTTTGAATTTCCCTCGCAATCTAGCCACATGGATCGCACCTTCAGATTTAACTTCATACCAAAGCCCTGTTGTTTTTATGACCAATCCTCTCATGGCAACAATTCCAGTATTTTAGACATTACCAGTTCTGTAGCTCCGCTTCTAGACTTTACAAATTTATGTGCTGATTCTGCCATTTGATTATATGTGATCTCATTTTCATACAATTCTCCAAATTTTAAAAGCAATTCTTCGGAGAGAGAAAATGTAAATCCACCACCGGCTTCAACCAGCTCAATTGCCTCCATGAATTTTATATTATTCTCGTTTTCTCCAAAGCATATCGGGATTCCATACACTGCAGCCTCCAGTGTGTTGTGAAGCGCACCTCGAAACGCCCCACCAATGAAAGCAAAGTCCCCATATCGATAGATTGTAGAGAGTAAGCCCATGTTGTCTACTAAGAGGATTTCAGATTCATCAACACCTTCATTAGAGGTAGAGAATCGTACCGTGTTGTGCAACTGGCTTTCAATATTTTCAAGAGCTGATTCATCTATATTATGTGGAGCAATGACAAACTTCATTTCACTTTGGTACTTTCTAATCAATGGGAGTAGGTAGGACATATCTGAAGGCCAGGTACTTCCAAGAACCATCAACCTCTTGCCGTTTTTGAATTCCCGAACTAGATCAATAGATTTTTCTTCATTGGCAATTGTAAGCACCCGATCAAACCGTGTGTCACCAGAGACAGTCACATGGTCTCCCACAATTGATACTATCAACATTTTGGATTTTTCGTCCTGTACGAAAAAATGATTGAAGGTTTTGAGAACACGTTGGTAAAACGGACCGGTAGCCCAATGAAAGAACAACTGATTTTCTCTAAAAATACAAGAAACCATAAGAATTGGAATCTGCCGATTTTTTAAAGTATTCAAGAAGTAATACCAAAATTCATATTTAATGAATATCGCCATTATCGGATTGATGGTATCAATGAAAAATCTCGCATTCCTAGGTGAGTCAATCGGGAGATAGAATACCCAATCGGCAAACTCATAATCCTTTTTTATTTCATAACCGGAAGGAGAAAAGAAGGTTATCAGGACTTTTACGTCATTACGTTTTTTCTTCAGTCCTTCAATCACAGGCCTGCCTTGTTCAAATTCGCCCAAAGAGGCTGCATGAAACCAAACTATCGGCTCTTCATTTTTCTCGAGCGCAATTACAAGTTGATTTTTCCAGTTCTTTCTTCCCTCTGCAAACTTTCTTGCCTTTGTATGAAAAGGTGAGAGTACGTTGATGACAAAGGAATAGAACCAAATACTCAATCTATATAGAATCAGCATGTGGGCGAATGTAAATAATTTGATCGAGGAGAAAGGAAACTTTCAAGATTGAAAGTTAAGAGTCGTTGCAGCAACATTATCACAAAAATACCGCGAAGAATGTTTTGCTAATTATTCTATCCTTGGCGTAATTTGCTACCTAGCTAGTTTAATTGTAAATTAGAAGCCGAACAGGAGGTATTCTATACCATTCTAATAAACAAAAATACACATGAAAAATATGAAACGATTGCTTCTAGTACTGGCTCTTGGGCTCACAGCCATTGCCTACGTAAATGCTCAAGATTTGGAGGGGACACTTAGAGCTGGCCCAGAGGATGCATCAAAATATTTAGAAAATTATATGGAACCTGCGATTTTGTCGTTTGCCAATGGTTTATCAAATGGTTGGGTAAATACAGCAAAAACACATAAAATTTTGGGATTAGACCTGACCGTTGCTGTGAATCTGGCATCTGTTCCAGATGAGGCCGCTTCATTTGCGTACGGAAGTGAGGACAGTTGGACAAACCTGATTCTTATTAGCGGTGATGGTGATCTTCCGACACTTGTGGGAGGTGATGGCGACTCAAGGTTAGCACTTAAGACTGATGCTGTAATTTCTGATGGTCAGGGTCATTCCATTACATATACAGCGGAAAGTGAGCCTTTTGATGCTGCTCCTGGTATCGATTATACAGAAGGTATCCCTACACCGACCGTGCACTTGGGAGTTGGTTTGATGAAGAATACTGATTTGAAGATTAGATACGTTCCTTCAATCTCCACAGAAAAATTGGAATTCGATATGTTCGGGATAGGTGTAATGCATGACATTAAACAATGGATTCCAAGCTTGAAACTGGTTCCAATAGATATTGCTGCATTTTTTGGTACGACCTCTATGAATGTTAAGATTGCAACAGACATTGATCAACCTACTATTACTGTCGATGATGGATCTGGGAATTTAATTGAGGTTCCCGACAACACAGATGTTTTTTATACAATTGGGGATGCCTCTACAGAGTTTAAGGTGTCGTCCACAACTATTCAGGTTTTAGCCTCCAAGAAACTATCCGTACTTACTCCATATATTTCTATTGGGTACAATATTGTTAGTAGTAATTTGGATGTGAAAGGAACGTATAGATACACCAATGACTTAGGTGCTTCCGTTGATTTAGTTAATCCTATAAGTTTAGAATTTGGAGAAGGAAATTCACCAAGAGCTACTATTGGTGCACAACTCAAATTATTAATTCTCACTCTTCATGCAGATTATACATTTCAAAATTATAACACCTTCACTGCAGGTGTAGGAATAAGTATTAGATAAGACCTTTCAAAATTGACATAAAACAGAAAAGCCCACCAATTGGCGGGCTTTTCTTTTAAATTCAAACAGGTGTATGAATAAATTTTGTGTTATGCGACTGTATATACTTCGAATAACAAAAAGGTAACCCCCTAATTAAAAATGATTAACGTACTATTTGTTTGCCTGGGAAATATTTGTCGTTCTCCTTTGGCTGAGGCTATGTTCAAATTCAAGTTACAGGAGTCAAATCTGGAAGGACGCATAGCTTGTGATTCAGCCGGCACGGCCAATTATCACGTTGGAGACCTGCCTGATAGCCGAACGATAGAAGTCGCAGAAAGGCATGGCATCCCAATAAACCATAGGGGTCGTCAATTTCACCGAGAGGATGGAGATGGATTTGATTATTTGCTTGCGATGGATAATTCTAACTATCAAAACATGGTCTCGGAAATGGGAGAGGAAAGCTCTCATTTATATCTTATGAGACATTTTGATGCAATGGAAAAAGACACAGATGTTCCTGATCCCTATTATGGATCAGGAGATGGTTTCGAAAGAGTATATCAAATCCTAGATAGGTCATTGGATGAATTCATGGCCTTTGTAAAAAAAGAACATGGCTTTTCATGAAAAGAACTCCTTTCTTCAGGAAGTTCTGAACGAATCTCTCGGTTCTGAGACCAAATTATTGTCATCATCCTTTGTCTCCGGTGGGTGTATTAATAATACACTGAAACTCGTGACATCAAAGGGTAATTGTTTCCTTAAATGGAATGACAATGAACCAACCTTATTTGAGAAAGAAAGACTTGGTTTGGAAATTTTGTCTACCAGCAGCCCCTTGAAAGTACCTGAGGTTTTGCATGTTGGAGAAGTAGAAGGAAGAGACTTTCTGCTCCTTGAATACATTGAAAAATCAGCTCCTGATTCTCTATTTTGGGAAAATTTCGGTCATAGATTAGCAAAACAACACAAGGTTAGAAATTCATTTTTTGGGTTGAATCATGATAATCATATTGGGCGGCTTCCTCAGAAGAATTCGTCTGAGGAAAGTTGGATAGATTTCTTCATTCAAAATCGGCTGGCACCTCAATTGGAAATGGCAACAGTTAATGGGAAAGTTAATGGCGAGATAAATGAAAATTTCGAGGAGCTATATTCACGTCTCCCGGATTTAATCCCAGATTCTTTCCCTTCACTTCTTCATGGCGATTTATGGAGTGGCAATTTCATGGTAGGGTCAGGAGGAGAAGCGGTCATTTATGATCCAGCGATATATTATGGACACCATGAAGCAGAACTGGCCTTTACGCAAATGTTTGGAGAATTTGAACACACATTTTATTCTGCCTACAATGAGGAATTCCCAATACAATCAGGATTTGATGAGCGGGTAGATCTGTACAATCTTTACCCTTTGCTGGTACATCTCAATTTATTTGGACAGGCATATCTTTCAGGAATTACTCAAACATTGGCCAAGTATTCTTAATTATTTGATTCTGTTGGTAACTGCCTCCCAAGCTAACCTATCCAATACATGTAGTATCTTGGTGCATGGCATCAATTAGAAAACTAAGTCCAATTCCATGGTAGAAGAAAACGAATCACCCAAACTTAAACGGACCCTCGGGCCCGTGATGCTATGGGGACTTGGCGTTGGTTATGTAATTTCAGGAATGTATTTTGGGTGGAATCTGGGCTTGAAAGAAGGCGGCACACTAGGTTTAGCCATAGCAACGGGATTTATGATAATCATGTATGTGTGTTTTACATTTAGCTATACAGAGCTTGCATGTGCCATTCCAAAAGCTGGAGGTGTTTACGATTACGCCACCCGTGCTTTAGGGAAAAACTGGGGCTTTATTGGAGGTATGGCTCAAAACATTGAATTTATTTTTGCTCCACCAGCAATTGCTTTTGCGATTGGAGCCTATTTTAATTTGCTGATCCCAGGGGTTCCTATTCTTGGGTTTGCTATTGCTTCCTATCTGATATTTACGTTTTTGAATATTAGAGGGGTAAAGGCTGCAGCAATGTTTGAATTATTCATCACGATCATAGCAGTGGTAGAATTGCTAATATTTTCGGGTGCAACACTCCCAAGTTTCGAATTTACAAATCTTGAAAGAAATGCGTTACCCAATGGATACGGAGGAATCTTCGCAGCAATTCCGTTTGCAATCTGGTTTTTTCTTGCCATAGAGGGAGTAGCCAATGTAGCGGAAGAGACCAGAAATTCGCAAAAGAATATCTTGATCGGTTTTGGATCGGCAATTCTCACTTTGGTCATCTTGTGCGCCTTGACTTTTTTCTCATCAGTAGGAGTTGCAGGTTGGGAGAATGTAGTCTTTGATGATTTAGGAGCTACGTCAGACAGCCCACTTCCATTGGCACTGAAAACTGTTCTTGGAGACAGTGGTTGGATGTGGCATTTGTTGATTACTGTTGGTATTTTTGGATTGGTAGCATCGTTCCATGGTATCATCCTTGCAGCTGGACGCACGACCATGGAATTCGGAAAAACCGGAAGTGCACCAAAAGTACTTGGAAGCATTCATTCAAAATTCCGAACGCCATATACTGCTCTACTATTTAATCTGGCAATTGGAATCATCGCTTTGCTCACTGGTAAGACTGGCGAGATCATCACCATCGCCTGCTTCGGAGCACTTGGCTTGTACATTATTTCGATGATCTCAATAATTAAGTTGAGAAAAACTGAACCAGATTTAGAAAGACCGTTTCGAGTTCCTTTTTACCCGGTCATGCCTATTACGGCATTGATCATTGCTTCGGTAGCATTAGTTGCCATGAGTGTTTATAACC
>JAAEPI010000209.1 GCA_024232835.1 Cytophagales bacterium | reverse complement strand
TCGGTTTTCCGTTTTCATGAGAAAAAATCATTTCATTCAGCTCTATCCCTTTGGTTAGACTTACCCAATCATTCAACCCCCAAACCTCACTTTTAACATTGGGATACATCCGAACGGCGAGGATATAGTTATGCTGTTCTTCTTTCCCATTGAACTTATACCTCTGCGGCTCTGAATAACTTCTTGTAAAGGAGTTAAAAGTTAGACCAAAGGGATAGTAATTAACACGATTTTTCAACGGTTGACCTTTTTTCTCTAGGCGTCTCCCAAAAAATAATGAAGAACTTTTTATAGCTCCCTCTCCCTCATAGTATGATAAATTTCTACAGCCCATTTCTTCGCGCAAGGTAGGTCAGTGAATAACTTCTTGCAATACCCTGTTTTAGGGAGTTACGTTCGAGTCATCCATCGGATGGAAGGATAAATGGTCTTTGATAACCGTTTTGTAGTGACGTTAAAGCAACTTACATTTCTATGGATTATCTATTTACTAATGAGGATTTAATTCAGCACTTGAAGGAGCAACTGTACTTCTTAGACTCATCACTCTCTTACTTCTCAAGACATACTGATATTGTTACCTATAAGAACAAAGTTCTAGGGAAGGCTTTTCATGCCAAACTCAGAACAGAAGTTGAGGCAAAGAGATTGGCCTTGATCATTCGGATATTGTTACATGATACTTCTTCATCAAAATCCTTGCTAAATCACCTCGATATTAAAGACCAGATTAAATATTACAATACAGCTTCACCCAATGATGGCAGATTACATTCCATGACCGGAATGAGTGGAGTTCGTGGCTCTAATTCGTCACAATATTTTGGTCTGGTCGCTAAGTTTAATACTGGTAATTCGCTGGTTGCAGTACCACTGTTTAATCAGAACCTAAAGAAATGGTACGATGGATATCAAAGACTATGCTTTACTGATTGGTGGTCAAAAAACAAAATAATGGCTGTAGGAGGGTTTGAACATACTAGAGAAGATTTAGTCTTAAATGTTGCTAATAAGGATGGTGGTGCACATATCAATAAGGATGGGACACTGCCAGAAGAGTATCATGTATCTAAAAGCAGTGATTTGTCATTGAACATAAATGGGATTCAAACAAGCTTCGAGAGGAATGTTGTGTATGCTTCAATAGCGCAAATTGCTTGGGAAGTTTTGAACTCCATTGATGAAGATTAGGGACAATCAACCAAAGAACCCCTTTCTTTTCATCTTCCAGTTCAAGGGGGTTCTTTGCTGGCGATCAGATCATCCATCGGATGGAAGGATAAACGCTCTAAACTGATCGTCACTTTTTGTAGTCATGATCCGAGCGATTTATTCTTTCATCGGATGCTCGAAGCGAACCCATCCTGTAACTAGAGCGTGGATGTTTCAGAGCGCAGAATGAGCGTTGAACTTCTCCCCATTGGTTTTGAGCGTAGCAGGAAAAACAGTCTTGAACAAGCGTTGGATTTGTGCGGCGAGCCGTCTGCGAGTGTGAGGCAACCCGGCCAGAAGAAACGACTGAAAGGAGTGACTGGCCGCCAATGATCCATGCCCAGCTGCCGCAGGCCAATCAACTCATTCATGGGCATGGGTGCCGAGCCAGCAGGCTCGCATAACTACTGGCTGTGGGTGGATGTGGCAGTGCTGCTTTGTCGGATTTTGCGTTGGCCAGCTCTGCCATCAGACACAGTAGCAGCCGTGAGGAAGAAGGCAGGCTAAGCAGAGAACATGACAGACTCGGAGTGTAACGGAGACCCGAAGGGCTGGAAGGTGCTGTAAGCTCCTGAACAGGTCTGGCGTGTACTCTGCTGCCAACTGATGACGAACTCCGCTTTTCCTGCTTGGGGTGACGAGTTCAGCAAGGAATGAAGCGGGGGCTATTTGAATAATTTCAATTTTCTGATGAATTTGAAATCCTTTGTGTTGAGTGTAAAAAGGGGAATATCTTCAGCAATTGCAGTGGCTGCTATTAGTCCATCAGCAAGCCCTAAATTATGGCTTAAGGTATATTCTGTCATCAACTTATTGAACACTTCAGAAGTCGATTCTGAAATATGAAGTGTGGACAAATGAGCTAAATCTTTATTGATCTGCTTGAGTTCCTTTTTGTTTAAAGCACCATATAAAAGTTCTCCAACTGTGACAATACTAACGGCAATATTCTCTTGACCGATGGCCTCAAGCTTATGAAGAATATCTGAATTTTCTTTGTAGAATTCAATCAGAATATTACTATCACAAAGAACTAATGACTTCTTGTCCATGCTTCTTTTCGGAGTTGCTTGGAATCAATATCTCGTCCTTTCCAGAGGCCAGCAGAAGCAAAAAAATTATATTTCTTACTCTTCTTTTTTTCACTTTCCTGAACCTCAATAAATTCAAATTGTTTTAGAAGTTCTAGCAAGAAACCAATCTTATTATCGTCTTTGACTGTTAATGTAATTCTTTGCATTGGACTTTTGTTCTTTCCACAAATTAACGAACTATTCCCCTATTTGATTTGATTGAGCTCTCAAAATTCCACAAACCCCACAAAATCCTTCCATTCTCCCTGCATAGTCTCGAAAGTTGATTCTTCGATTATCGGTGGAAGTTGATGGAATGGATTCACTCTGAAGAGGTGTTTGAACATAGATTTTTCTGGTAGCTTGGTTAGCATCTTTCTGGATAGCAATGTCTTGAATCTTCGCTTCAAAGTGGTTTCGGATATTCGTAATCTAACTTGTGCATCCAAGCAGGTGAAGGGCTGGTCTTTGAAGTAGTGAAGTAACCTTTCATGGGTCTGCACGCTCTTGATGTCAATGGGTCGGAGAAGTTGTAAAGCGTTCAACATGTCGGATTCGGTGGCGATGAGTTGGCCTGTTTCGTTGGTTCTGCTGTGGGCATTGAGTTGGGTGATGGCTTGAAGTAGATCGTGGAATAGTAGCTGGTCTCCTGGGTTCAAGAAATTCAGGCTCTCGATTTGATCGGCGTACGGATTCTGCACCTTCTTCTTTGGGCTGATCTCTTTGATCAGGCGGATCAACTGGTACAGGATTAGGCGGTTTTCTTCTGGATTCTTCATGGTGGTTTCGTTAATGTTTCTCTTTTAAAAATTTTGTCCCGCTTACATTTTTTGGTCTCGTGTCGTCCTACTTGGTTTTTGTTAGTTTCCAGTATGCAGAGGCCGATTTCAGTCGGACAGTAGTTTACTGGCTAAGCCATGTCCGACTAAGCTGACTTTCGCTTGCTTTTCTGCTGCTTTTGGTGGGCTTGGTTGATCGTCTTGAGCGAGGTATCCATCCACTTGTCAAGCTCATCCTGAATATGTTGGTCGCTCGTATAGCCAGCAAATTGATACTTGTATCCTCCCTTGT
>JAAEPI010000208.1 GCA_024232835.1 Cytophagales bacterium | reverse complement strand
TCTTTTTTGGATAGCTTGGCCCACCATCGCAAGTTACTAGGATTGCCATGCTTCTCAATAAACTGGGGGCCATGGTCAGGTAGTGGAATGGCATCACAAATGATAGAAGAGAATCATTTCCGTCAGGACTTGATTTACCGGTTGAACACCATCACGATCAACTTGCCTCCATTGCGGAAACGTCTGGGAGACATCCCTTTATTGTCAAATTTCTTCCTGGAGAAACATTCAAAAATAAGGGGGCAAAACTTAAAACTCTCTGCAAATTGCCATGAAGGCCTTAAATCTTATCATTGGCCTGGAAATGTTCGCGAATTGAAAGGCGTGATAGACTATATGGTAACCATGACAATGGGATCTACGATTACCCGGAACCATTTTCCCGATTTCCTGCTGCCGGTAAAAGAAGTCCGCAATGAAAATACTGAACCACGGCACTTTCATTTCAAGGATGAAAATGATTCCAATCTGCTCTCCAAAGCAGTTCAACATGCGGAAAAACAAATTATCAAAGATGTGCTAC
>JAAEPI010000207.1 GCA_024232835.1 Cytophagales bacterium | reverse complement strand
CCTTCATAAAGGTTCAGAATGATCCGTGAGCGCATTACGTAACGATAATCCAGTTTAATCGAGCGAGACATTGAAACTAATCCTTCCAAATCCTCCATTGAAATAATAAGTGGTGTTCCCTTTCGTGCCATCTATCAAAGATAGCAAATAAACTTCAATTAGTTCGCTCTTTTTAGAATCTACACACTAGCGAAACTGCCCAACCACCACAACAGTATCCACGAAGAAATGCGTTCTCTTGATAAATGCCAGAACCACAGAAGGAGCTAGCAGCACGAATGTCTCAGAATGGGTAGTGTAGCGGGCAAGTTCCCAATGAAGCTGGCAGAATGCTCATTTGGCGCATAACTGCTAGCGATTGTTATCAGTATTAAAACGCTACAATTTTACCTCCAAAGCTGATATGTTCCTCCCATACAAGCGTTGATTTTTTATAGGATTTAATTGTTGTTATTGATCCAAGTCCTTCTGTATCAGCAATTCGTTCAATGACAAATACTAAGTCAAAGTTCTTGTTAAAAATGGGTTGAGAAAAAAAGATATTTTTGGAAACATGGTCTCCTTCGCATTTGATGGTCTTTCCCAAAAGAGAACTCATTGGTTTGTCCAACTGTTGGATAAAGAAGCTATTATATTCATTGTTGATAGATTTTCGAAGTTCTCTGTAGTTAGCTAGGTGTATTCGTTGCATAAACCTGAGCGTATCTGTTTTATCAGAAGCGCTATCAATGAGAAAATTCTGTAGAAAAAAGGGATCATCTGCCCAGTCAAGTAAATCTGAGTTAAATGTTATTTTCTCAGCTGTGTTACAATGGAGTTTATTTAATTCCTTAGTTCGCCAATCGAGAAAACACTCAACTTCGTTCTGGTATGGCTGACAAAGTAAAGTGCCAGATGAAATAAGAATTAAGCAAATAATTATCGAGAGCCGCATATTACTGATAACGCCAAGTTAGCAGGTGTGCGCCCACCAGCCTGTAAAAAGCACTAAACTAGCGAAACTGCCCAACCGCCACAACAGTATCCACGAAGAAAGGCGTTCTGAAAATTGAAATCCAGAACCACAGAAGTATCCAGAAGCTATGAAATCACAGAATGGGTAGAGTAGCGAACAATTAGCTCAGGAAGCTAGCAAAATGCTCATTTGGCGCATAACTGACTAGCGCCTGTTCACATCCGTTTTAATTTTTCCTTTAGTTCGTCAGGATTTTGTTTGTTCGCCCAGACCAGAACCAGACTGATGAGATCAGGTTCCAGTTCGTAAAACAGAGTTACAAGAGGGTGAACGACAAGCTTGCGATAATTTGTCTGTTCGTAGGTTGGACCGATTTCAGGATTCAGTTTCAGTTGGTCAATGCGTTCGTCAAGCCGATCGAGAAAGTTGTCAGCAATATCCTCAGTCCACTTTTCCTCAATGAAGTTTGTTGTTTTATCAAGGGATTTTAGTCCCAGGGGCGTCCAAACTATCCTCATTTACGACCCAGTAGTTCGCGAGCACTTGTGTGTTCAATACAATCCCCAATTTTCGCAGAACTGGATTCATGAAGGAGCTCGAGAATAGTGTTCGGGAGTTTTTCGTCTGGGTTATTTCGGAAATCCTCGATGTACGCAATAACGTCCTCACGTTGAATGGCTGTTATCCAGTTTATCAGTTCAAGTTTCCGTTGTTCAATCGTCATGTTGCAAAGATACAAAATACACAATGCAGTCCAATGGATGTGAACGCTAAGCTAGCAGGTGTGCGCCCACCAGCCTGTAAAAAGCACTAAACTAGCGAAACTGCCCAACCACCACAACAGTATCCACGAAGAAATGCGTTCCGAAAGTGAAAGGCCAGAACCCAGAAGTATCCAGAAGCGATG
>JAAEPI010000206.1 GCA_024232835.1 Cytophagales bacterium | reverse complement strand
TATGAATGAGCTCCTGGCCCAACTCCCAAATACAGGGAGCTTTTCCAATAGGAAGAATTGTGACGAGAATAACGCTCAGGTTTGGCGAAGTTGGAAACCTCGTAATGCTCGTACCCAGCAGTAGCCAGCAGTTCGATTGCTAGTTCAAATTGCCGGGCACATGATTCTTCGCTCACTGGTGTGAGTTTGTTCTTAGTCAGCCAATTCCCAAATACGGTCTTTGATTCAATCGTGAGATTGTAGAGCGAAATATGCTCTGGATCGTATTCAATTAATTTGTAGAGATCACTTTCGAATCTAGAAAAGGACTTACTTTCAGAAGGAATGGCGAATATTAAATCAGCAGAAATATTATTGAAACCAGCCATCCTCGCCCAATTGAAAGATTGTCCAGCTTGCTCAGAATTATGCGATCGATTGAGAAAATCTAGCCGATCATTTTCGAAGGTTTGTATGCCAATGCTCAACCGATTGACTCCAACTTCATAAAATCCATTAAGAACCGATTCACTTAAATCATCAGGGTTAGACTCCAGAGTAACTTCAGGATTCTTCATGTCGAATGTCTCATTGATGGTGTCAAGAATTTTCTTGATTTCATTCTGCCTGAGTATAGATGGTGTACCTCCTCCAAAATAGATACTTTCAATTGGCTTATCAGCCAGATAATCTTGCCGAAGATTAATTTCCCTTACGATTGTTCCCACCATCTCTTCACGATTTTTGAGGTTGGTGCTAAAATGAAAATCACAATAATGGCAAGCCTTCTTACAATAGGGGATGTGGATGTAAATTCCTGCCATGTTGTAATATTACATGGTTAACTCACGAATGTGATCAAGAGACTTATCTTCATTCATTTTTCACTGATGGCATTGGTTGGCTTAGGCCAAAACCATATGCAAATATTTGTAGACGGCCAAGAGCATGGCAAGTGGGATTTTTCTGACACGTTGGAGCTAAAATCAAGAGTGGACAATCAAATCCATGGGTTTTGGGCTGATGGCTATTTGTTTTCCGGGCTTGATTCTGCAAGTCGGATAAGGATCTATCTTCACAAAGGGCGAAGAATCGAACTTCAAGATTCCGATGGCAACTCTATCTCTCTATCAAAATTGATACAATCAGGCCAAGATCAAATACAGATTAAAATGGAGGCCGGTTATCCATTTGCCAAACTAGTATGGGATTCTCTTCAACTGGAAAATGGCAAATTGAAATACATTATGAATTTGGAAGAAGGGCCATTCATCAAAAATGATTCGATTGTAATGATTTCTACTATTTCCACAGAACACCGATTCATTGCCCGCTCCCTGGGAATAGAAAAAGGAACGTCATTTCGAGAAAAGGATTTTGACATAATCCCAGATCGAATGGAGAGGATGCCGTTTTTAAAGTTAAAAAGTAAGCCGGATATTTCATTTCAAGACGGAAACGCATGGACCTATCTTGATCTTGAGGAAAATAGAACGGGTAGATTTGAAGGTGTGCTGGGCGTACTTCCGAATCAATCTCCAGAAAAAAAGGCATTAATTACCGGAAGTCTCGATTTGTCACTGTTGAATTTATTCCGAAGTGGGAAGGAGCTTGATTTTAGTTGGCAGAGGTTTGGAATAGAATCACAAATGGTAGACTTGAGATACAAACATCCATATGTTGTAGGATCCAAACTTCACATTGAGGGTAAGTTTGGTTTAACTAAACAGGATACCAGCTTTGTAACGCAGGATGTTGGTTTGATCGCCAGTATTTTTATCACTGATAAATTGGAATTCGGATTTGCTTTCGAGCAATCTAACGGCGATGTTATTGCGAGCAATGCTGAAAGAATTATTAGTAACAATTGGCTGGATTACCAGCAGACTAGTTACTTCGTTTCCCTGTCTTCTCATAAGACAGGAGTTAACATCCCTGGAAATAATCAAACTTTTTCCATGAGAATAGGAGTTGGCGAACGAGTTATTTCAAGGAACCCTAATCTACCGATTGAGCGATATGATACGATTAATGTGCAAACCACAAATTTGGAAGCAGAGGCAAATTATGAATTTCAATTCATGCTTAGTTCTCAATCAGCAGTCTACGGAAACGTATCAGCTACCCATCGGGACATTAACCAGCCGATAAGCAATCAACTATTTAGGTTGGGGGGGCTTAGGAACCTTCGGGGTTTCAATGAGCAATTTTTCTTTACCTCATCATTTTTGGTTAATCAACTAGAATGGAGAATCTACTTTGAAGAGGAGTCTTTCTTGTTTGCATTTTATGATCAGGGACTTCTAAATAATCAAGGTTGGAAGTTCCCAATAGGATTGGGTGGAGGATTTACCCTAAGTACCAACTCAGGGTTGTTTAGTTTTGCATTGGCCGTTGGTAGAACCAAAGAAATACCCTTTGAATTCACCAATATGAAAGTCCATTTTGGGTATTTATCACATTTTTGAATTGCGCACAAGTCTGACTTTTATTTTCATCACTTGGGCGGCCATATTGGTTGCACAGGATACCTTAATAATTGATCGTTTGGACTATCGTTTTGTTTTTCATTCAGAAGGCACACT
>JAAEPI010000205.1 GCA_024232835.1 Cytophagales bacterium | reverse complement strand
GAAAAAGTTATCCGTCCTGCGAATTCGGCACGACGCTGCAGGTAAGTTTTAATCGGGACGGATTTATGATCACTACTGAAAATTTTATCGGACAACCCGGAGATAAAACCCTTTTTCTCAATACATTAGAGTTCTACAGAGAGAGGATGAAGGGCTATGCAAAAAAAGCAGTCACTGATTTGGGCTATAGAAGCCTCAATAACATGAAAGAGGGGAAGGATAAGATTGAAACTATATTTATGGGGCGAGTCGAGGATGTCCCTGATGAAATTCAGAGTTTTTGTAAGAAAGCACGTTCTGCAACCGAGGGATTTATTGCTGTTGCCAAGACTTGGCGCGGTTTCGGACGCAGCCTTTATAAAGGATTTGAAGGCGATAAAATATGGACCTCTCTATCTCAACTTGCTTATAACCTCCATAAATTTATCCAGCTGGACACAAATGAAGAAATTAAAGAAGACAGTCTGGTGAAGCTTGGTTTGTACGGCTGACATGACAAAAATATAAAATATACGCCATATTTCAGTCAGCTTTACAGTGCTGTAGTTTCATATAGAAAGGATGACATAAAGCACTGTACGAGAAAATCGGTGAATACTACCTAGATGAGATACTGAGCAGTCATAGTAATCGTTCCCCTCGATTTGCCGGGGCACTTTCGATGTTGCTATTTATTTCGCACCTAAGAGCAATTGCAATGATAGAGCGTGAGAAGCTTCTTCGTGGTTCAAATCCTGAAGTGGAAGATCTGCCTCTAAATTTTCGCATAGTTCTCGAATGGCTTAGCGAAGCTATTACTGGAGTTGGGGATATAAACCAACGAGT
>JAAEPI010000204.1 GCA_024232835.1 Cytophagales bacterium | reverse complement strand
TAGAGGGGATAGGCCAAAGTTGCGTATCCGGCTATAAAAGAACGTACATAGTTGACGGCTCAGAGAAACTGCTGCAAATTCTTCACCGTTCTTGGGATCGGTAGCTCTTGTATCGCTTTTATCCTGTCTTCAGCCAAGCGCACTCCATTACCACTGATCATATGTCCAAGAAAGTTTACTTCTTCTTGGCACAGGTTGGTTTTGTTGGGATTTAGCTTTAAATTGCCCCAAGTCAGCCTTTCGAATACGTATCTCAGTTTTATTAAATGAGAATCCAGATCACTTGACCAAAGTAAAACATCATCCACGTATAATATAATAGATTCGAATGGAATTTTAGAGAATAATTGATTAATCATTCTACTAAATTGAGCACTGCTGGATGTTTGCCCCATGACGAGTCGTTTCCACTGAAACCGTTCATTTTTATAGGAAAAAGCAGTTAGTGGCTGGCTTTCAGTTTCAAGCCCGATTTGTGTGAACGAAGATTGGAAATCTAAGTTTGATAACCATTTTGCATCCGCTAGGCGGTCTAGTAAGTTTCCTATCCTAGGTAATTCGTAGCAATCCTGAATACATTGCGAATTCAGACCACGAGCGTCTTGTACAAATCGAAATTTTGTTCCACCTTTCTGATTGCCCTTTCTGACTAGATAAGTTGGACTATTCCAGAGTGAATAGTAACATTTCGTAATGTGATCTGCTTTGATCATATTGTCCACTTCTTCGTCCATGAATTTTTCATGTTTGTAGCTCACTGGGTATGATGCGATCCACTTCTCCTCGAAGTTTCTCTTCAAATTAATTCTAGCTTTGTAAAAGGACGCTAACCCGAGATCATATTTGTTTCTTGAGAAACAGTGACTGTACTCGGTGATGAGATCCTTTAGCTTATTTTTGTAATCAGCCGGTATTTTCATATCATCGATACGAAGTTGCCTGTGCAACTCTTTTGGATTATTCCATTTTCCTTTTTTGACAGTTGTTTCAACTGGTTCAGCATCTGGTAGGCGATGTAAGTCAATCTTGTTGTCATAATTTGAATTCAAATGTGTGACTTTATGTACACCTCTGACGTCTAGTTCTTCGTTCTTTGCAAGAGGTTCAAAGAACGCAACTAATTGGTTTTTATATATAATTACGTCCTCTGACGTCACGTTGACGTAATGAATGGGAAGACAGCTTTTATCAGAGTAGGACAATGATCCAGTGATAAATACGCCGTTTTCCATCGAGAGTTTTTTATAACCCTCTATAACGCCCTCGTAATTATCGCGTGCATTACGAATAGGTACTTTACCG